>JACQEC010000362.1 GCA_016200765.1 Chloroflexota bacterium
AGCCGCGTGCGCTTCAGCCTGTACCTACAGCCGGTCGAGCAGAAGCAGACAGCCAACGTGCTTGGCGTATTGCCCGGCGCCGACGAGAACCGCAAGGACAAGGCGCTGGTTATCGGCGCGCACCTCGACCACATCGGCACCGACCCGGACGGCGTCGTCTATAACGGCGCGAATGATGACGGCTGGGGCGTATCGGCGCTGATCGAGATCGCGATGCTGATGAAACAGCAGAACGTCAAGCCCCTGAACACGATTGTCTTCGCGGCGTTCAGCGCGGAAGAGGAAGGGTTGGTCGGCTCGGAGTATTATGTGCGCAACCCGCCGAAGTTCGGGCCGCGCGACACGGTGGCGATGCTGCAACTGGACGGCTTCGGCACGCACGACCCGGCGGGGGTGTTTATCTCGGAGGAAAACTTCGCGCTCTTTACGCGCGTCAAGGCCGCGGCCGAGCGGCTCGGCGTGCGCCAGATCTTCGAGCCGAACATCCGCGGCGGCAGTGACCAGCAATCCTTTCAGGCGCGCGGCGCTCCGGCGGTGATGATTGCCTGGGCCGACCCGAACTCGTTCATCCACCTGCCGATTGACGACGTGAACCACATCAACCTGCGGCTGTTGAAGGACGCGGGCATGACGGCGTATCTAACCGCGCTCGAAATCGCCGTCGGCAAGTAGGGGCGACGCAAACCGTTGAGCGTTGGCGCGTGAACGCGACACCCGTAACGCTCAGTTGATGTTCTATACCCGCTGAACTTTACCGCGCGAAGGCCGCGCGCAGTTGCTCGGCGGCATCGTCGGTGGCTTGCGCGCCCAGAAAGCCGTGAATCATCCCCTCATAGCGCTTGTGCGCCACCGGCACGCCCGCGGCGCGCAGGCGCGCGGCGTACGCCTCGCCTTCATCGCGCAGGGGGTCATACTCCGCCGTCATCACGAACGCGGGCGGCAGGCCCGAAAGGTCGGCGGCGCGCAGGGGTGATGCGACTGGGTTACTGCCGTCGGCTTCGCTCCGCAGGTAGTGGTTCCAGAACCAGACCATCCCGTCCTTGGTCAACCCGTAGCCATCGGCGTTGGCCCGATACGACTCCGTGCCAAAGGCGTAGTCCGTCACCGGCACGGTCAGCAGTTGGAAGGCCAGTGGAGGCGCGCCGCGCTCGCGCGCCATCAGCGCCACCGCCGCCGCCAGATTGCCGCCCGCGCTCGACCCGCCCACCGCGACGCGCGCCGGGTCTATGTTCAGGCCGAGCGCGTGCTCGGCCACCCAGCGCGTGGCCGCGTAGGCGTCGTCGGCGGCGGCGGGGAACTTGTGCTCGGGAGCGTGGCGGTAGTTCACCGAGACGACAATGCACTGCGCGCGGTTCGTCAGCATCCGGCACGAGACATCCACCGTTTCGAGGTTGCCCAGCACCCAGCCGCCGCCGTGAAAATAGACCAGCCCCGCAAACGGCCCGCCGCCGTGCGGCATATAAATGCGGATCGGGATAGCGCCGTCCGGCCCCGCGATCAGCCGATCTTCAACGTGGGCTACCGGCTCGCCCGGCCCCAACAGCGCGCTTAGCGCATTCATCTGCCGCCGCGCTTCGTCCACCGACAGTGTGTGCAGAGGCTGCGCTCCGGCGGCCTCGCGCTGATCCAGAAACGCCTTCGCCTGCGGATTGAGTAGCATGTGGTCTCCTGTGACCCTGAAATAGACCCGAAGGGTTTTCAAAACCCTTCGGGTCTGCTTAATCCAGCGTTTTGTCCGGCAGACCCGCCGGCAGGGGCGCGGGGCGCTCGCACGTGCTGGTCAGCGGGATGTGCCGCCCCTCGCGCGACGCCTCGTGAACGGCGTGCATCATCTCCAGCACATGGCAGGCCATGTCGCCGTTGGCGCGATGGGGCCGGCCGGAGCGCAGGGCGAGCGCGAGATCGGCCACGCCCAGCCCACGGCTGTTCTGTATGTTGCCATGCGTCAGCGGCATCTCGCGCCACTCCTTCTCGCCCGCGCGCCGCAGGCGCACCAGCCCGCCGAAGTTATTGGGGTCGGGCACGCTCAAGGTGCCCTGCGTGCCGTAGATTTCAATGTGCGGCAGGTTGTGCCCCCACGAGTCGAAGCTGGTGATGATCGTGCCAACCGCGCCTCCGGCGAAATCCAGCACGCCCGCGACGTGCGTGGGCACGCTGACGGTGATCTTCTGTCCGGCCAATGGCTGGCTACCGATGGTGCGCTCCGGCGTGGAGATGCGCGCCGAGCCGGTCACGCGGCGCACCGGCCCCAGCATCATCACGAGCGCCGTCAGGTAGTACGGGCCCATGTCGAACATCGGCCCGGCGCCGGCCTGATAGTAGAAGCCGGGGTTGGGGTGCCAGCCTTCGGGGCCGTGGTTGAGCAGAAACGCCGTCGCCGCGACCGGCTCGCCAATCGCGCCGTCGTCAATCAGTTTGCGGCAGGTCTGCAAGCCGCCGCCGAGGAACGTGTCCGGCGCGCCGCCCACGCGCAGTCCCGCCGCGCGCGCGCCGTCGAGCATCGCGCGCGCGTCCGCCAACGCGATGGCTAGCGGCTTCTCGTTATAGACGGACTTGCCCGCTCGGATAGCGGCCAGCCCGACCGAGGCGTGCGCGTCGGGCGTGGTGAGGTTCACCACGACCTCAATGCTGGAATCGGCCAGCAACTCCTCCACGCCATACGCGCGCGGGATGTTATGCTCTGCCGCCTTAGCCTGCGCCCGCTCCACGAACAAATCGGCGCAGGCCGCGACATTCAGATGCGGGAAGGCGATCAGGTTCTCGAAGTAGATTTTGCTGATGGTACCACAGCCAATCACGCCGACGTTGACGGGAGTCATCATCCTATCGTCCTCATAGAAAATGGGTCCCAGCGCGCGCGGCGGATTGGGACGGGTTGTGTGAAATTTTGAGACGGGCCGTTAATTCATGGCCGGCTGTGCGATGAGCGGGGCGCGCTCGACGGCCAGCCTCTCCAGCAAGGCCACCGCATGGTCCAGCCCCGGCAACTCCTCTATTTCCTTGCGCAGGCGTTGAGCATTTTGCCGGTATGCTGGATTCTCCAACACCTCCCGCGTAGCGTCCCGGATCGCCTGCGAAAGCCCTTGCCCTGTGCGCTGGTCGGGCTCTATCACGCGCGCCACGCCCGCCTCCCTGCAACGCTGGGCGTTC
Organism: Chloroflexota bacterium; assembly: GCA_016200765.1. Lineage (GTDB taxonomy): Bacteria > Chloroflexota > Anaerolineae > JACRMK01 > JACRMK01 > JACQEC01. The sequence goes on from JACQEC010000362.1 coordinate 3,151, forward strand.
TCGGGTTGATCCGCGGCAACCGGCATGATCACCATCGGCAGGCCAAGGCTCAAGGCATCCATCATGGTGCCAGAGCCGCCGTGGCAGATGACCAGATCGCAGTAAGGCAGAAGCAGGCTCTGCGGAATGTAGCGTTCGACGTGGACATGGGCGAGTTGCTCGCCAAACTCCAGCGGGTCGCGGTTGCGGCCAACCGTCAGTATCAGGTTGATGGGTTCCTCACGCAGACCTTCGAGTATGGCGGCCAGGATTTCGGTCATGCTGTTTTCAAAAGTGCCGAGGGTGGCATACACGGTAGGCCGCTTCTCTAACCGCGCAACCCATGGCGGCAGTCCTTCTGCGCCGGACTGGTTGAAACCTGCGTAGCGAAAGGGATGGGTGGTCGGCGGCACCGGCACAGAAGGCGTCCACAGGCGCGGTGGGCGCGGGGACAGCAATAGGTGGCGATACAGCACATCAGCGGGCTTCTCGGAGGTTAGGCCGACCGATGCGCGCAGATACGCGAGCGGGGCCTCCACGGCCTGCAGAAAGAACGGCCAGGCCGCCATAATTTGAACCGCCGCGTGAGCAATGCCGGCGCGCTCGGCCGCGACGCAGCCGGCAAACTCGGTGTTCTCGCGCACCACGACATCAGCACGCCAGTCACGGATAATGTTTTGCAAGTCGGGCAGACTGCGTACGGCCCTGACACCGGCGAACACGGTGCTCAACGTGAAGCTTATCTGCTCTTGATCGTTCATCCCCGCCATTTGCGCTCCGCGCTGTCGTCTTTCTTCCGGGCGGTCGTCACTCCCGGCACGAAAACAGCGGAAGCCTTTGGCTTCGATGATCGAACAGAAACCCGGTGTTGAAGCGAAGGCAACCTCGTGACCCGCGGCTTCCCACGCTTGCGCCAGCGGAACCAGCGGGTGCCAATGCCCGAAGCTCGGTTGTGTCGTAAACAGCGCCCTCATGGGGTTTTGAAAGACGCTCTTAATCGCGGCTTGCCCACAACATGCCCCTCTGCACGATGGTGCGCGCCTCAACCCCTTCGAAATCTTTGACGACGTGCCCCACCGAGCAGTAGAAAACCTTGCCCGCGCCCCAACGCCGCTTCCAGACCACCGGCATCACCACGCCGGCCACCCACGGCACATGCTCGCCGCTGAAGGTCGTGGTTGCCAGCACCTCGTTGGACGGGTCAACGTGCATATAGTATTGCTCGGAATGCACCCGGAAATCGCTCAAGCCCGCCATGATGGGGTCGTCGTGGCGGGTGATGTTGACGGTGTAATCAATGATGTTGCCCGGGTGCGCCACCCACTGCCCGCCGACCATGAACTGGTAGGGCGTGCTGTTGCGGAAGGCGTCGGCCATGCCGCCGTGCCATCCGGCGAAGCCCACGCCGCTTTGAATCGCGTCGAGCAGGCCGCGCTCTTGCGCGGGCGTGATGGCGCTCATCGTATAGATTTGGGTGATCAGGTCGAGCGAGCGCATCAACTCCGTATTCAAGTACGTGTCGAGCGCGTCGCTGACGTGAACCTCGTAGCCTTGCGCGCGCAAGAAGGGCGCGAACAAATCCACGCATTGTTTCGGCTGGTGGCCTTCCCACCCGCCCCAGACCAAGAGGGCCGACTTCACGTTTGAATCTCCGGTGTGATTCGGATGCGGGCATTATATCTTGAGTCAGAGGTCGTGGCAAGGCGGCAAGACAACGCCACGCTCTTTCTCCCCTCTCCCATACCTGGGAGAGGGGCCGGGGGTGAGGGGGTAGCCGGCTGTCGCTTCGTTACACCCTGTTGAGAATTGAGAGGGGTATAGCGCAGATTCGTAGGGGCGAAGCCACGACCATACCTCACCCTGTTTAGCAACCCGATGGCTGGCCGTGGCTTCGCCCTTCCCCGTCACGGCCCCGCCTCAACCCCCATTCGCCGCCGTTGCGCGCCGTTCCTCCCCTCACCCCCGATCCAGTCGGGGGCGAGGGGTCGGGGGTGAGGCGAAGCAGCGGCCCCGTTAGACCCGAAGGGTTTTCAAAACCCTTCGGGTCTGCCCCTACCCGTACCACCTCACCTCTCCGACGATTCTGCGTTATACCCAATTGAGAGCGTTAATTTGTCGTTCAGCGCCTTAGAGCCTATCCGAATAACTGCTATACTGTGATGCATGAATGATGAACAGAAACCCAAACGCACGCGTGCGCGAACACGCAATAACCCGACCACCACTGACTTCCATCTGAGCGATGCCCTCTGGGCGGTCTTTCAACCGCT
>JACQEC010000381.1 GCA_016200765.1 Chloroflexota bacterium
CCGACCGCGACGTGCGCGCCGTGGAAGCCGGTCAGCGTGAAGAAACTCGCGCCGAACATATTCACGCCGAGGTTCAAGCCTTCCTCAATCAGCTTCTTGTACTCATAGACCTGCACGCTCAAGAACAGCGCGCCGAGCGCGTCGGTGGCCAAGATGAACTGAAAGAACTGTTTGCGATCGCCGCGCTCCACCGCCGAGAGCGCCAGCACCATGGTCAAACTGCTCATCAACAGCACCAGTGTGTTAATCGCCACGATGGTCGGGTCGGCGAACAACTCGCGCGGGTACGGCCCGGCCAGGCTCTTGCCGCGAAAGACCAGATAGGTGGTGATCAGGCCGGTGAACAGCATCACCTCCGAGCCGATGAACGTCCACATGCCCAACTTTTTGGTGTCAACGCCCAGACTGCCGACGCTATGTTCCATGTCTCTCACTCCAACAGGATTAACCGCTACTTCCCTGCGCTCACTTCGCCCTGCCAGCCGGCGATGGCGTAGGCCATCACGAGCACGCCGGCGATGATGCCGAGCGGGTTCATCGGCAGTGGGTCGAGCGCCGGCAGGTCTTTCATGTACAGCAGGCCAAACATGACGATCAACAAGCCAAAGGCAAGGATCGCCGGATAGAGCGACGGCGAGGGCATGTGGAAGTGCCTGCCGTGATGCTCGCCCCCATCCGCCCCTGCGGACGGCTCGGCATGCCAGGGGATCGTCACGTCGTGCCCGCCGTACTTCTCGTCCCAGAACGGGCGGCGGCTGTGCACGACCGGGATGACGGCGAAGTTGTACGAAGCCGGCGGCGAGGGGATTTTCCATTCCAGTGTCGCGCCGTCCCACGGGTCGTTGCCGGCGTGCTCGCCCGCGCGCAGGCTTATCCATAGGTTCCACAGGAAGACCAGCACACCCAGCGCAATCGTGAACACGCCGATCGTCTCGATGAAGTTCCAGATGTCCCAGCCCATGCCGTCGTGGTAGGTGTAGATGCGGCGCGGCATCCCCTCGAAGCCGAGCAAGTGCATCGGCAGGAAGGTCAGGTTGAAGCCGGTCATCACCAGCCAGAAGTGAATCATGCCCAGCTTCTCGCTCAACATCCGCCCCGTCATCTTCGGAATCCAGTAATAGAAACCGGCGAACAAGCCAAGGATAGTGCCGCCGAACAGCACGTAGTGCAGGTGCGCCACCACGAAGTAGGTGTCGGTGATCTGGAAGTCCACCGGCGGCGCGGCGAGGAAGATGCCGCTAATGCCGCCGATAATGAACATGGCGATGAAGCCGATGGCGAACCACATCGCCGTCTTGAGGTTCAGGTTGCCGCCCCACAGCGTGCCGATCCAGTTAAAGATTTTCACGCCCGTCGGCACGCCGATCAGCATACTGCTCAGCGAGAAGGCGATGTTCACAATCGGCGGCATCCCAACGGCGAACATGTGGTGCGCCCAGACGGTGAAGCCGAGGAAGCCGATGGCCACGCCGGAGTAGGCCACGAAGGTGTAGCCGAAGATCGGCTTGCGTGCAAAGGTCGGCAGGACCTCGGAGATGATGCCCATCGCGGGCAAGATCATGATATAGACTTCAGGGTGGCCGAAGAACCAGAACAAGTGCTGCCACAGCAGAGGGTCGCCGCCCATTTTCGCCAGATAGAAATTGGTGCCGAGCTGGCGGTCGAAGAACAAGAGCGTAATGGCGACCGTGACGCTGGGGAAAGCGAAGATGAGCAGGAACGAGGTCACCAGCGTCATCCAGACGAACAGCGGCAGACGGTTGAAGTTCATGCCCGGCGCGCGCATGTTCAGGATGGTGACGATGAAGTTGACCGAGCCGGCCAGCGAGGCGATGCCTATGAGCTGCAGGCCCAACACCCAATAGTCCATGCCGTGCGTGGGCGAGAACTGCGCTTCGGTCAGCGGGGCATAGGAGAACCAGCCCGCGTTGGGCGCGCCGCCAGCCACGAATGAGGTGTACATGAACAGCCCGCCGAACAGGAACAGCCAGTATGAGAACGCATTCAGGCGGGGGAAGGCCATGTCGCGCGCGCCAATCATCAAGGGCACGATGTAGTTGCCGAAGCCCACGTTCAGCGGCATGATGGCGAGGAAGACCATCGTCGTGCCATGCATGGTGAAAATCTGGTTGTAGAGCTCGCCGTTGAGGAACGTGTTGTTCGAGACGGCCAGTTGGGTGCGCATCAGCATCGCCTCGATGCCGCCGATCAGAAAGAAGGCGAAGGCCGTGACGATGTAGAGGATGCCGATCTTCTTGTGGTCTACCGTCATCACCCAGTCCATCAGGCTGTACCGGCGACGCTCGGTGACGTGCAGAGAGCCAACGTAAGTGGTCATAAAGGAATCACTCCGTTATTTGAGACTGGTCAGATACTCGACCAACAGATCAATATTCTGGCCTGCGCTCGCGCCCCAGCCCTTGACGGTCGTCGTCATGAACGCGGACATGTCGTTGCCGGGCTTGACCTTCTCCGGGTCGCGCAGCCACGCGCGCAGGTTGTCGGGTGTGTTCGCCAGCACTCCGGCGGCGATAGTATTGCGACTGCCGAAGTGCGTCAGGTTCGGGCCGACCAAACCGATGGCGTTCGTGCCGGCGATGGTATGACAGCCCGCGCAGCCTATCTTGGCGAATAGGTCAGCGCCGTCCTTGGCTTTGCCGGCCAGCGCGGGCGGCAGTGATTGCTGATTCTTGACCCACGCCTGAAAATCGGCGGCGGTATCGGCAATGACGTGAAAGCGCATCTGCGCGTGCTGTTGGCCGCAGAATTCGGCGCACTGCCCGAAGAACTCGCCGGGCTGGTCTGCGCTGAAAGAGCCCTTGTTGATATGGCCGGGAATCAGGTCAGTCTTGCCGCCCAACTGCGGCACCCAGAAGCTATGGATCACATCCACCGATTCGAGCGTGTAGGCGACGGTCTGCCCGGCGGGGATGTGCATGTCGCTGGCTGTGACCAGCTTGAGGTCAGGGTACTGGAACTCCCACCACCATTGGTGGCCGATGACCCGCACGTTGATGGCGTTCGCGCTCTTGGGCAGATCACCGACCGCGTTGATGGTGCTGACGGTCAAGAAGAAGATGATACCGAGCACGATGGCCGGCGCAATCGTCCACGCGATTTCCAGCGGGGTGTTGCCGTGCAGTTGGAACGGAATCGCTTTGGGGTCGCGGCGCGAGCGGAAGCGCGCGACCGAATAGACGAGCAGTCCCTCGACGATGACGAAGACTGCAACGGCCGTCCAGAAGATGGGCTGGAGTAGATCGTGGACGAGACTGGCGCTGGTGCCTTTGGGATAGAGCGTGGTTTGTGGGAGGTCGGATGTGCAAGCAGATAATCCAAGCACAAGCGCCACGCCGACCAGTGGCCGGCTGAAACGCGATAAAAATCGCCAGCTAACGGGCATCAGTCCTCCGGAGGATAGCGAAGTTACACAAGCGCAGGGGCGCGCTCGTGGAAGTCCGCGCCCTGCCGCTGCTGCGTGCGCCATTATACCTTTTTTCACAAATGGGCGCAAAAAACGGAAGACTATCAACGGATGGGGATAGCGGATTAGCGCATAGGGGCGCTTGTCATGGGGCGCTACAGATCGCTTAGCACGCAGCACCTGCAACGATAGTAGGGCGGGCAACCACAGGCACACGAGCGCCTCATCCGGTAACCTCCCATACCCATCCGTTGATGGCCCCGCCCCGCTGACAGGAGCAGTTTGCGCCCAATCGCGCCCCGAGTTAAGATACCCTGTAGATGAATGAATCGGTTATGGGGCGAGGTTTGGCATGAAAGACATTCTCCCTGCGCTTGAAACATGGCGGACAAACGGCGAACGCATCGCCATCGCCACCGTCGTTCGTGTGCAAGGCTCGTCGCCGCGCGCGGTCGGCGCGAAGTTGGCCGTCAGCGAGTCGGGCCAGATGGTCGGCTCGGTCAGCGGCGGCTGCGTGGAGGGCGCGGTGTTTGAGGAGGCGATGAAGGTCATCAGGAGCGGTCAGCCGCGGCTGTTGCACTATGGCATCGCCGACGAGTTCGCGCTCGATGTTGGCTTGTCGTGTGGCGGCATGATTGACGTGTTTGTGGAACGGTTGGATTGGTGAGATGTGGACCACGATACAACTCCTCTCTTGAGCGCAGGCTTCAGCCAGATGGTGCTCTGCCTCATGGTCGTTCAAGGGGCATGACGCTTCAGGCGTGATTGGCGCATGTCCGATCTGAAGCCTGCGCTCCCCATGCCCACCCACTGATGATATGACTGACTGACGCGCACCGTATGGCACACGCATTGGCCTTTGTCAACCGAGATAAAATGATTGTGACAGCGCGTCCTTTTATTGTATAATCCCCGCATCCGGGTCGCGCCTTAGGAACCGGGCTTCTCCTCATCTTTTGCGTTTCGTCTAATCCTTCTGCACAGGAGGCCGCCATGCCATCTACCATTGTGCGCGCAGGGCTGATCGGCGCGATGGTCGCCGTCGTTTTTGCGGTCTTGTCGCGCGTTCCCTGCTTGGGCGCTGTGTTCGCTTGTCTCGGTTTCTTCGTCGGGTTCGGGGTTGGCGCGTATGCGGTGCAGTTGGCGCGGGCGGCCGGCCGCGCGGGCAATTTCGCGCAGGATGTCATGGACGGGGCCATCGCGGCGGCGATCAGTTCGGCTATCGGCAGTGTCTTCGGCTTTGTGCTGGCTGTCTTCAAGGTCGGCACGGAAGCCGACACGGTGCGGCAGTTCATCGGCGGATTGGCTCTGCAGGGTTTCGGGGAAGTGTTTGCCTTGTGCTTCGCGCTGGTGTTCGGCAGCATCGCAGGTGCCATTGGCGGCGCGATCTACTCCGCCATCAACCCGGGCCCGGGCGGGACGGCAACGCCATAAGGCTCGCGCCCTATATTCTGGAGGACTTCGTGGACATCGGCAAAGCGTTTACGTTCATGTTCGAAGACGAGCAGTGGGTCAGCAAACTGTTGGTGGCGAGCGTCTTGGCGCTGTTCGGTTTCTTTCTGCTGATTCCTCTCCTGCCGCTCATCGGCTACATGGTGGAAGTGCAGCAGAATGTCGCTCGCGGTGAAGCCCGCCCTCTGCCTGACTGGAACAACATCGGCGTGAAAACCTTGAAGGGCTTGAACGTCGTCGTGATTCTCTTTATCTACAGCCTGCCGGTTATCGTGCTGACCTGCTGTCTGCTGCTGCTGGTGGCCGTCACACCCTCCAGCAAAGACGCCAACCCGATCGGCCTGCTGCTTGGCCTATACACACTGTGCTATATTTGTGTGGTTTCTCTCTACTCCTTCGCGCTGGCCGTGTTCACACCGGCGGCGGTTACGCTGTATGCCGCCACCGACCGTGTGAGCGACGCCTTCCGGGTGATGCAGGTTATGGGCTTTATCCGGCGCAACGCGGGCAACTACGCGGCGGCGGTGATATTCGGCCTTGTGGCGAGCTTCATCGCGCAGTTTGGCATACTGATCTGCGGCGTGGGGCTGGCGGCCACTTACGCCTGGTGGCTGTTGGTGCATGGCTACCTGTTCGGTCAGGTCTATCGCGCGGCGCAGGCTCCGCCGCCAGCGCCGCCGATGCCAGCCGCGCCCGCGATGTAGCCAAGTCGGATGCTCTTTGCCCGCGTTACGCGCGATATGGTGGGGAGATTGCTTCGCAAACAACGCTCGCAATGACGGTTCGAGGGCGCTGGGGATTAGTCCTTCAGCGCCCTCGGTGTTTTCTGGCCGCGGTGGGCTTAACGCTTCGTGCCGACCACCCACGCAAAGGTGTGCGTGAAGCAGACATGCGCGCCTTCTAGGTGGACACCAAGGCCGGTGCGGTCGCCGGGGATTGAGGCGATAAACGCGGCGCGTATCTGTTCGCTCACATCTGGGGGCGTGCGGCTGATGGCGAACCACTCGCCCAGCTCGCGCGGCGTGCCGTATTGGTGCGTGCGCACGTCGCGCAAGCCAGCCACTGCGAACAGCGCAACCAACTCGTTCAGGGACAGACTGCGGACGTGCGAGGGATCGCGCTCGCGCTCAAGCCGGTTATGCAGGGCGGCCCGCTCCACGTCCTGCGACGTGATGATGTCTATAAGGGCGACGCGCCCGCCCGGGCGCGCCACACGTACCATCTCACTCAACACGCGCGCTGGCGCGCCGAAGTGGTGAAAGGCCGAGCCACAGGTGATGATGTCAAAGTGCGCGTCGGGGAAGGGCAGGGCTTCGGCGTCGCCTTCCTGAATGCGGACGTTGGCGGCGCGTTGGGCGAGACGGTCGGCTTCGGCGCGCGCGACCATCGCGGGCGTCAGGTCAACGCCGACGACCTCTGCCACTGATGGCGCGAAAAGCAGAGCCAGAAAGCCCGGGCCGGTGGCGACGTCGAGCACGCGGTCGCTTGCGCGGGGCCCGACAAATTGCACGAACGCCCGTCGCGCTTCATCGGCGGCGATGACCGCGCTATTGACATACGAATCCGCCTGCGCGGTAAAGGCTGCGCGCATCTGGTCTTTGGGTGTGGTCATCTCCTGACTCCGCCTCGAACGCGAATGATAGACTTCCGAAGTTTAGCAAACTTCGGAAGTTTGAAATCGTTACGTTAGGGCCGCGGCGGTTCAATCTCCACCCGCGGCGAATAACCGAGCGACTGCAAGCGCGCCTGTAATTCCTCAAGTTTATCTGCCTGCACCAGCGCTACCGTCGAGGATAGGACTTCGATGATGTAGGTCTTCAGTTGCGGGTGGTGCTGGAGTTCGCGCATCAGCTTCCGGTCTCGCGTGTGCAGTATAGCCCCCTGCCGCAGTGTGATCTCCCCATACTTATCAGCCCACTCGCGCAGGGTCACCTCGACGTTCTTGGGGAACGGCTCACGCGACGCGCGCTTGAGGAAGCCAATCATCTGTTCTATCGTGACCTGCCGCCGCAGCAGTCGCGTCACCGACTCGCGGGTCAGCCGGCCAGCGCACGCGCTCAGCCATGCGCTCCAGCTGAAAGCGCGCGTTGAGCGGCGCGTCGAGCGGCACCAGCACCTCAAAGTTGGCTTGCGCGATCACCTTGGCCGCACGTGGCTGTGGCGGATTCACCGCGCTCCGACCCAGTGCGCGCGCGCCAAACTCGGTGATGCTGAACTCGGCCTGCTCATCCATCTTGGCGCTGACATTCACCACTCCCAGCCAGCGTAGAGGAAAGTGTAGAATGTAGCTGATGAGTGCTCCTTCGACGTTCTGCCACTGCGAGAAGCCGGTCAGCAGACGCCCCGTCGCCTGATCGCGAATATGCCAGCGCTCGTAATCGCCATCGGGGCGCTGGAAGTCGGGGTCGGCCTTCTTGATGGCGGCCACAAACGACGCCGTTGAAATCCACGCGCCGGTGGGGCAGTGCGCCAGTTGCGCCCACACCACGTTGCGCGCCAGACGCGGGTCGTTCTTCCAGCCGGTCTCTTCCAGCCTTAGCGTCGGCACGTGCGCCAGTTCGTTCCAGAGGCGCTCGCGCTGCCACGCCTCCACCAACTGCATGCGCTGTTGGTGGCGCGGGGCGCGCAGCCAATCCGTCGCGCGCAGGCCTGCGCGCAGGCCGCGGCCATCGTTTGATTTGACCAGCCGGGCTGTGCGCGCGATGCGTTGGATGAACGACAGGCGCGGCGCGGCGGACGCGGCGCGCTTGTCCTGAAAATCGTCCTTCACCAAGAACTGCGCGTGAAGCGTCAGCAAATCATCGGGGCGCAGCATGTCGCCATCCGCACTCACCGGCTCCTCGCGGACGACGAACGAAAGGAACGTAAACATATCCCAGACAGCGGCATCGTCGTCGTCCAGAATGGCTTGCGGCGCCGGCACCGTCTTGATGGCAAAGTGGACCTCACCGGCGCCCGCTCGGGGCCAGTGTGCCAGAATTTCTTGCGGGATAAAGAATACCTCGCCGCGGTAAGCCCCCCCTACGTCGAACGCGCGCTGGATCAGCCCGCGATACCACAGGCTTTCGACAGAGTTTGCCGGCGAGAGCCACGGCTTATCGCGCGCGAGCGCTACCACGCCAAACGGGCGAATTTCGCCGTGGTCGCGTAACAGTTGAAAGGCCTTGATCCGGCCGTCGTTCTGCCTCATGCGCTCGATAATCCCGCGCTCGGCCTCCCCCAGCGATTGCCACGCCTGCTGGGCGATGTCGGCGCGCGCCAGCTCATTGGACAAGAAGTCCGCCCACTGGTCGCGCGAGCCGCCCTCCGGCAGCTGTAGCGCGTTCATGTCGGCAATCGCGCGCAACATCTGCGGCGGGTATTCCAACAACGCGTCGCGCAGGGTTTTCATTGGACGTATTATAGCCAATCGGGTGAGGAGCGGGCAAAAAGTGGCCGCGCTTATTGCCAAATCAATCTTCGTCAATTATAATAGCGATATGGTCACATGTGGATGCCGAGTAGAAGGACAACCATGAATGATCCCTTTCGTCGGGTCTCGCTGTTGCGGGAATTGATCGCTACTGTCCATCTGGCGTGGCGCTTGTGGTTTGACCCAAGAGTGTCAGCGGTCGCAAAGTTAGTCCCGGTAGGCGTGCTGGCTTATGTGATCTCGCCGATTGATCTCATCCCCGACGTGTTCGTCGGCTTCGGCCAGTTAGACGATCTGGCGATTGTCCTGCTGGGTGTGCGTGCCTTCCTGGCGCTCTGCCCGTCGGCGCTAGTGCAGTGGCACCGCGAGCAGCTGGCCGGCCGCAGCGCGGCCCAGAGCCAAAGCGCCCAAACCATTGAGGGCACCTACCGCGTGATAGACGAATGACCACGCATCAATGGGCACCGCGCGGGGGTCGGTCAGGTAGTGCTGTCCGACCGGAAGCGATCCATTTAACGGCTGGCCGCTGACGGTTCAGCGCGAACGACAAATGATTCACTCGTTTAGCCTTGCCGACACGCGATTGGTGTCCGAGTTGCAGTCCCAAGGTTCCTATTTGGACTTGCGGCGGGCTTTGCTCTGGCCGCGCAACTCGGTTTCTGCGGCCATGTCTATCTACTGGCCGCTAAGCCGCCGCAGTGTGCGCACGCTGGTCTTTCAGGACAACAGCAACGGGACGCGCGTCAGCGGGTTTGTGCAGTATTGCGAGCGAGTCGAGCGCCACGAAGCCGACATCATTTTCTGCGCGCCCGCGCTGGGGACGAATAGCGCCGACCCGCACAGCCGCGGCCTCTGGCAGAAGCTAATGACAAACCTGATTGTCCGCCTGGGCGAGCGCGGCATCCAGCGTGTCTATGCGCGCATCCCCGATGGCGCGCCCGAACTCGATCTGTTCTGGCAGCTCGGCTTCAGCGCCTACGCGCGCGAGCGTATCTATCACCGCACGACCACGCCCGCGACGAGCGATGCGCCGGGGCGCGTGTATTGGAGGCCGCAGCACGCGCTCGACGCCTGGAATGCCGGCCAGTTGTACAGCGCCGTGACGCCCAAGCTTGTACAGCAGGCCGAGAACCTGCCGCAAAGCGATCCTGAAACCCCTTTCCGCGACGGCTTTGGACGCCGCGTAGACCGGCGCTATATCTGGAGCGAAAACGATGAATTGTGCGGCATCTTGCGGCTGATTGAGGGCACGCAAGCCTGCTGGCTGAAACTCATTGTGGACCCGACGTGCCTCGACCGCGCCGATGCGCTGATGCGGGATGCTATGCGGCTGGTGCCGCCCATCCGCGACGCGGCACAGCGGCTCTACGCCAGCGTGCGCGAGTATCAGAGCGAATTGGAAGGCGCCGTCGTGCGCGCCGGCTTTGCGTGGCTGGCGACCGAAATGTTGATGGTCAAGCACACGACGGTGATGGTCAAGAAGCCAATACTGACACCTCTGTCGGCCATCGAGGGAATAGATGCGCGGCCCACGAGCAGCGCGACCCATATCGTCGGCGCACGCCCATGCCGCGGCATGTTGAGCGCCGACTGCCGTCAGGCAAAACCGACTGTGCGGCCCTGAGAACTCTATGCAGTATCAAACCACCGACGACCTTGAACTGTTGATTAACGTCCTGCCGCCGCACGTCTACGAAGCCTTGCGCGCGGCCAATCGCTTCGACAGCCTGCTCGAAGTGGTGCTCGACCTCGGCCGCCGGCCCGAAGCCCGCTATGTGGACCGCGAGTTGGATTTGAGCGAGCGCGAGGTCGGCGCCGAGGACATAGACTACGTGGTCCAGCGTATCGGCGATTTCGGCGACGACAACCGTGCCGGTATTGAACGCACTCTCCACCGCATTTCGGCCATCCGCAATCGTAAGGGCAAGGTGATCGGCCTGACGTGCCGCGTTGGGCGCGCTGTCTTTGGCACGATTCAGATCATCCAAGATATTGTCGAGGCGGGTCAGAGCGTGCTCTTGCTGGGGCGCCCCGGTGTGGGCAAGACCACCATGCTGCGCGAGGTGGCGCGTGTGCTGGGCGATAAGAAGCGCGTGGTTATCGTGGACACGTCCAACGAAATCGGCGGCGATGGCGATATCCCCCACCCGGCTATCGGCGCCTCGCGCCGGATGCAGGTGGCGACCCCGACACTTCAGCACGAGGTCATGATCGAGGCGGTCGAGAATCACATGCCGGAGGTCATCGTCATTGACGAGATTGGCCGCCAATTGGAGACCGAGGCCGCGCGCACCATCGCCGAGCGCGGCGTGCAGTTGATCGGCACGGCGCACGGCAACACACTTGAAAACCTGATGATGAACCCGACGTTGGCCGACTTAATCGGGGGTATTCAAAGCGTGACGCTCTCGGACGAAGAAGCGCGGCGGCGCGGTACGCAGAAGTCTATTCTGGAGCGCAAGGCGCCCCCCACCTTCCAGGTGATCGTCGAGATTCAAGACCGCAACAGCCTCAATGTGCATCACGACGTCGCCGCGGCGGTGGATATGCTCCTGCGCGGCAAAAAACAGTCGTCTGAACTGCGCTATCGCGATGAGATGGGGCAAGTCAAGATGGAGCGCCCCGCGCCGGCGCCTCCCGCGCGTTCGCCGCGCGCTCGCTCCGACGAGGACGCGGAGCCGGTTGACATGCCGACGACCACTGTCGCACGGCCTCCAGCGGCTGAGTTGCGTCCCCTGCGCGCCTATCCCTACGGAGTTAGCCAGAGCCGCCTACAGCAGGTCGCACGCGGTTTGCAGGTTCCGGCGACAGTCGTGGATGATCTTGATCAGGCCGACGTGGTGTTGACGCTGAAGAATTATTACCGCCGCCGCCCGCAGCGTATCAGCGAGGCCGAGCGGCGCGGCATCCCTATCTACGT
>JACQEC010000371.1 GCA_016200765.1 Chloroflexota bacterium
GCGCTCGAGCACGGCGTGAACTTCATTGACACCGCCGACATTTACTCTAACGGCGTGTCCGAAGAATATCTGGGGCGGGCGATACAGGGAAAGCGCCAACAACTGGTCATCGCGACAAAGGTGCGCAGCAAGATGGGGCCGGGGCCGAACGATCAAGGTTTATCGCGCAAGCACTTGATTGATGGGCTGGAAGCCAGCCTGCGCCGCTTGCAAACCGACTACGTTGACCTCTATCAGATGCACTGGTACGACACTGACACGCCGCTAGAGGTCACCCTGCGCACACTCGACGACCTCATCGCGCAAGGCAAGATACGCTACATCGGCATCTCGAACTTCGAGGCGTGGCGGCTGATGAAGGCGCTGTGGGTCGGCGACGCGCACGGCTTCTCGCGCTTCGATTGCCTGCAACAGCACTACAGTCTCATTAACCGCGACCCGGAAACGGAAGTCTTTCCGGCCTGTGTGGATCAGCAGTTAGCGGTCATTACCTACAGCCCCACAGGCAGTGGCTTCCTCACCGGCAAGTACCGGCGCGGCGAGCCGATGCCTCCGGGCACGCGCGGCGCGCGCAACCCGGAGTTCGCCAAGCGCTTCACCGAGCAAAATTGGGCGATACTCGAGCGACTGCAAACGATGGCGAAGGAGAAGGGCTGCGCCCCGCACCACCTCGCGCTAGCGTGGGTCGCCGCCCATCCGGCGGTAACCGCGCCCATCGTCGGCTGCAGCAACGCAGAGCAACTGGTGGATAACCTGAAGTATCTAGCCGTTAGCCTGACCGAGGCCGAGCGGAAGTGGCTCGCGGATGGCGCGTAGCCGCACGCGATTCCCTAACTTTCGTCTTTGCCCGCGACGAGATCGATCACCTTCAGCGCCAGCCACACACAGATGATCATCGCGCCGACCGTGCCGAAGACGCCGATGGCGACGAATAGCGCGGTCTGCCCGTATCGGAATGCGACAAACGTCAGGCCGACCATCAGCACCAGCGCAATCGCGCCGCCGCTCAAGCGCTTGAGCGTCTGGCTGTAGTGCGTGCGCGAGTTGAAGTTCGCGGGCACCGTAGATCTACTCCAACCGGCGCACGGCTGGCGCGCGCGCCATCACGCCCAGCGCAAACAGCAGACAGATCGTCCCGCCCAACCCCACCGCCAGCGGCGCGCCGTTGCTCGCGCCGTACAGGCTGGCAAACACCGTCGCCATGGTGCCGCCCTGCAATCCGGCAAACGGCTGCATCCCGCGAAACATCAGCATATAGACGCTCATCACGCGCCCGCGCAGGGCGTCCGGCACGGTCGTCTGCAACAGCGTCTGCGTGGACGACATCTGGGTAATCATCGCCGCGCCGACAAACGGCAGGATCAAGAGCGACAGGTAGAATGAGCGCGAGAACGAGAAAAGAATCAGCCCGATAGAAAAGACAATCGCGCCTCCCGTCACCAACCGGCCTTTGTGCGGGAAGTTGCCGAGCGAGGCCAGCGTCAGCGCGCCAATCAGCGCGCCCAGCCCGGTCGCCGCCAACAAGAGGCCCTGTCCCGACGCGCCGACCTGCAGCACATCCCGCGCGAAGATCGGCATCAGCGTCGAGTAAGGCATCCCGAAAATCGCAGGCACGGCGACCATCGCCAGCAGGGTCAGCACCTTCTTATCATGCCGGACGTAGTTCAAGCCCTCCTTCAAGTTGCGCGCCAGCGATCCGCCGCGCGCGGCGCTGGCCTCCGGCGGCGCCATCTTGATCATGAACAGCATCGCAATCACCGCGATGTAGCTGAGTCCGTTCAGCGTGAACGCCCCGGCTTCGCCCAACGCCGCCACCAGCACGCCCGCCACCGCTGGGCCGATGATGCGCGCGGTGTTGAACATCGTCGAGTTGAGCGCGATGGCGTTCATCAAGTCTTCCTTGCCGACCGTTTCCGCGACGAACACCTGCCGCGCCGGCATGTCGAAGGCGTCGGAACAACCCAGACAGAACGCGATCAGCATCACGTGCCAGACCTGCACCGCGCCGCTCCACGTCAAGGCGGCCAGCACAAACGCCAGCGTCATCGCGATGGTCTGCGTGATGATGATCAGCTTGCGCTTGTCCACGCGGTCGGCGATGACGCCGCCCCACAGCGCCAGCATAAGGATCGGCACAGATTGGCTGAAGCTGACCAGTCCCAGCGCCAGCGGCGAGCCGGTCAGCCGGTAAACCAGCCACGGCTGTGCGACGTTCTGCATCCACGTCCCGATGAGGGAAATCAATTGGCCGAACCAATAGAGCCGGTAGTTGCGGTGCCGCAGCGCGCGAAACGTCGGCGGCAGGCGCAGACCCATCACCATCGGAGCAACCGGTGCGGCCTGACGGGCGGTTTGTTCTTGGGCGCGGTTCATGGTTTATGCAAATCCTAAGCCCTTCTCCTTGTCGCCGGCGCCATCGCGCAC
>JACQEC010000005.1 GCA_016200765.1 Chloroflexota bacterium
GAACGGCTCACGCAAATGGGCATTAAAACCTTTAGGTAGGTGCTCGGTCGGCGAGTGTTTTTCACGCATGCGACTGGGTAAGGTGAAGTCTGTCGAAAAATTGGCGCGCGACAGAGTGCGGCGCAACCGACCCGGCGTACGCCGTGGGTTACGATCCCAAAAGCCACTGGGCACGGCCGGTTGCGTCGCCGCTAGATACGACAGCACCTGGCCTGCGAACAGAGACAATTCAGGCAAGCGCAGGCGAGACTCTGCCGCCCAGACCCATTGGCGTTCCGCGCCGATCAATTGTTTGGCGGCCTGTGGTAATGGCTCAATCGGCCAGCGGTCATCATACAAGTCGCGCAAGACCGCCCCGGGGGCGCGCAGATTGGTGATGAGCAACAGCGGCTTGCGGTAGCGCGGGTCATCAATGACCACGACCTGAAACGTCGGCGCACCGGTCGGTGCTTCGGGGCGCCGCAGGTCGTACCACCACTGGGCGCGCAACAGGTAACCGTCGGCTTGCCAGGTTTCCAGCTGGTCGGGGGGTGTGGCGGCAATGGTTTTGCCTTGGTACTGGCGTGGTAACGGACGAACCCGTTCACCTTTGGTCGGACGACGCCCGCGCCCTTTGTAAGCCGGCGGCTGGGCGCGCTGGGCCGTAAAGTTTAGCGCGCCACGCAAGACATAGCGAGGGACTTTGGCGGTCTGCACGTCCGGGATATGAAAGCCCGCATCTAGCAGCAACACTTCATCCGCCGCCAGCGACTCGCCCGCCTGACGCAGGGCACGGCTCTGCAAGCACTGTTCGTTTTTATCCTTGGGCTCCAAGCGCACGATCGCGCGGGGCAGGGCCAGGCGTTGCTGAGCGATACTGCCCACGGCCGCGATGAGCGCCAGCGGGGGCCTGCCAGCGTCCCTCGCGCGTGACGATGACGTGCCAGCGCATCAGCAACTGGCTGATGCACCAATCACCATGGGCGAATGCAGCCCACGCCCGCCGCACGGCTGGGACGCTCAACCCCAATTGACACAAAGCTGGGATGAGCGCACCGCGCGTCAGCAACAATTGCCCACTGATTAGGGTCAGCAGCAGATGCCACAGACCCAAGTGGGTGCCAATCGGCAAGTCCTGCACCAGTTCACACAAAACGGTTAAGGTGCGGTAAACTATGCTGGACATCAGGCGCTCCTCACTAAGTTAGGTTCGGCAACCCAACTTTACAGGCACCCGCCTGATGTCGCTAATTTTTAGCGGAAACTAGAGTAATATCTGTAGGCGTTTTCTGGTTAATTCTTATCCATTTATTTTCAAGATACTTTGCGTCCGTACAGACTGCATACTTAGCATAGCCAGCATTATCAACGAAAACTGGTGCTTCGGCTATGACCCAGTACACAACATAGATGCCTGACTTTGCAGGCAGGTCAGTCCAGCTCGCACGAGACCTAATCACACGCAGAGACAGTTCGTGCAAGCCGTAATGCTTACATTCAAAACTTGGTGTTAAGGGAATATCAGTGACTTTCATTCATTCGTACCCAGCCATAAGCATCTGAGGGCGAAGATGATCATCCGGATTCGGTGACGTTATTGAGCATGAACTTCAGGCGTCCCGCTCATATCTGACTGATAGGCTATCTCTAAGACGTGGTTAGGCAGAAACTGAGACCTCAAGGATCGTAGCGCCTTGGCTCGATCGACGCTGCCTTCGTTAGTCCGGAAGATTAGCTCGCATTCAACCGCAATGTCTTCAATGATGCGCTCATAGCGATAATACGCCAGCGCGATGGCATTGATCTGTGTTTGACCATAACCCCGGTAGAATAATGCTTCCTGTGCCTGCGCGCTATGTCCGGTGCCCATCAAGCCGCCACCGATGAACATCAAATCGCGCTCTTTGGGGGCCAGGACCGGATTATCCCAATCGACTATATACAGCGCGTCATTGGCATTGATCAGGAGATTGCCTGCGTGCAGATCGGAATGACACAGCACAAACGCAGGCGAGCGAGCCTGGAGGGCCAAGGCGAGCTGTTCGGCGCGCCTGACGAGATCGAGAATCTTCTCGCCTCTGGCCTGGAGGAACGACGCTGCTTCTATCGCAAGGGGGTCAGCAAAAGCGTCAACCGCAACACGCGCCAGAAACGTCTTGACGAGTTCGCGCCATGCCGGAGAATAGGTCTCTGGCTGGATGCCGTGGATTAGCGCGGGGGGCACCCAAGCTGTGTGAATACTGTTGACCGCTCGCCCAAAATCAACCCACTGACTATCTGATAAGGCCACTTGAAAACCATTATGGCCTGCAATAAAGGGGTAAAGAATCAGCTTGAAGGTGTCCAGGCTTGCCCAGAGTTGGCCTGTGCTGGTTGTCAAGGGGGCGATGATGTGCGTGATGCCCTGGTCGCTGAGAAATTTAGGGACCACCACCGCAGCCTCGTCAAAGCTGCCGCGTATCAACTTCACAAAGTACGGCGCTTGATCCTCTGCGACCACGCGATAGACCGCCGTATACTGCCAGCCGATAGGCAGAAAAACAATCTGGACACCATGCAATCCATATTCCACCTGCAAACAAGCGAGTATTTTTTCGTCTGGCAGATCCGGTTTTGCAAGCATCGTTAGTTAGTGCTCCGCCACCTGCAGCTTTGCCTATTCGCGCTCGTTTGGGATGACGGGCTTATTTTCCACGAACCGGCGCATGACCACCCCCGGCAGCTTCGCGTAGTATTTCAAGGTCGTCGCCGGCGAATCGCCCGTGTTGACCATGACGACTGACGGCGACTGCTCCAGCTCGTGAGATCATTTTTCGATGAAACCCGCCGCGTCCTCCGCCCTCCAGACGTAAGCATAGTCCAATCTGAATGGAACCCCAAAGCCACTATGCTTGTGTTCTGTTCTGCGGGAAGATTGTAGTAATATGGCCGCGAAAGTCAACCTCCACCTGCCCGAACAAATCCATTAACGCCTGCTGCTGCTGGGCCACTCACTCCCCCTCTTTTCCGCTCAAACGTTTGCGCCGCCTCTACGCGCCGAGTATAATCACCGCATGAGCCGCGAGCGCACTTACGGGGTCGAGGCGGTGATTCTGAAGCGCAGTGACCTGGGTGAAGCCGACCGCCTGCTGACCCTGTATTCGGCCTCGCACGGCAAACTGCGCGTCGTCGCCAAGGGCATCCGCAAGACCAAAAGCCGCAAGAGCGGCCATCTGGAACTGTTCATGCGCAGCAATATCTTGCTGGCGCGCGGGCGCAATCTCGACATCGTGACGCAGGCCGAGATCATCGAGGCGTTTTTGCCCATTCGCGCCGACCTGGAGCGCACGGCGCACGCCTACTATATTGCCGAACTGATTGACCAGTTTGCCGAGGAGTCGCTGGAAAACCGCCTCGTCTTTGACCTCCTGCTCACCGCCCTGCGGCGGCTGGGCGACAGCGGCGACCTGTGGCTGACGGCGCGCTTCTATGAACTGCGCCTGCTGGGCGCGTTCGGCTACCAGCCGCAACTGCACTACTGCGTGCAGGGCGACGAGGCGATCGAGCCGGTGGACAACTACTTCGACGCGGCGCGCGGGGGCGTGCTCTGCCCCCGGCACGGCGCCGGCGAGAGCGGCGCGCGCCCGCTCTCGCTCAACGCGCTGAAGACCCTGCGCTACCTGCAGACGCGCGACTACGACGAGTGCGCCCGCCTCGCGCTCTCCGCGCCGACCCGCGCCGAGGTGGAGACGGTGCTTCTGCGCACCATCACGCATCTGCTGGAGCGGCGGCTGAAGTCGGCGGAGTTTGTGCGCGCCCTGCGGCGGCCTGAGCTTGTCGAAGGGCGGCGGGAATAGGCGCCCGCAGGACAATGGATAGAGGACGATTCGCTCATGGTTGATCTGGAAACCCTCGTCTCGCTGTGCAAGCGGCGGGGCTTTGTCTTTAGCGGCAGTGAAATCTACGGCGGCCTCGGCGGCTTCTGGGACTACGGGCCGCTGGGCGTGGAGTTGAAGAACAACATCAAGCGCGCCTGGTGGCTGGCGATGGTGCAGGCGCGCGACGATGTGGTGGGCCTCGACGCGGCGGTGCTGATGAACGCCAGCGTCTGGCGCGCCAGCGGCCACGCCGAAACCTTTAACGACCTGATGGTGGAGTGCCTGGAAAACCATCACCGCTTCCGCGCCGACATGCTCGACGGCGCCAGCGCCTGCCCCGAATGCGGCTCTTCGCTGTCGGCGCCGCGCCCGTTCAACACGATGTTCAAGACGCACGTCGGCGCGCTGGAGGACGAGAGCGCGCGGGTCTGGCTGCGCCCCGAAACGGCGCAGGGCATCTTCGTCAACTTCCAGAACGTCCAGCAGGCGATGCGCAAGAAGATTCCTTTCGGCATCGCGCAGATCGGCAAGGCGTTTCGCAACGAGGTGCAGACCGGCAACTTCATCTTCCGCGACCGCGAGTTTGAACAGATGGAGATGGAGTTCTTCGTCAAGCCCGGCACCGAGGACGGCTGGCACGACTACTGGCGCGACCAACGGCTGGCCTGGTGGCAGAGCACCTTCCAGATCGGCGCCGGGCGCATCCGCATCAAGCAGATTCGCCGCGAGGCCACGACCATTATCGGCCCCGACCCCGACGACGTGAGGCCGGAGAAGCCGCCGCACTACTCCAAAGGCAACTACGATCTGGAGTACAAGTTCCCGATGGGCTGGAACGAGATTGAGGGCATTGCCAGCCGCACCGACTACGACCTCTCCAGCCACCAGCGCGTCAGCGGCAAAGAGTTGGCCTACTTTGACGAGGAGACGCAGGAGAAGTATCTGCCGTATGTCGTCGAGCCGGCGATGGGCGTGGAGCGCGCGGTGCTGGTGGCGCTGTTTGAGGCATATCAAGAGGAGAAGGTGCGCAACGAAAAGCGCGTAGTGCTGAAGTTCCCGCCCGCGCTCGCGCCGCTGAAGGCCGCGGTCCTGCCGCTCTTGCGCAACCGCCCCGAGCTGGTGGCGATGGCCAAAGGCCTGGCCCAGACACTGCGGCCGCACTTGATGACCGTCTATGACGACACCGCCGGCATTGGCCGCCTCTACCGGCGGCAAGACGAGATCGGCACGCTCTGGTGCGTGACGGTGGACGTGCAGTCGCTGGACGACCGGCAGGTGACCATCCGCGAGCGCGACACGATGGAGCAGGTGCGCGTGCCGCTGGCGGAAGTCAAAGACCGCTTGTTGGAACGATTGCGTTGAGTAACTTACACGTTTCATGTTCACCGCCGAGAGCGCGGAGCACGCAGAGGTTTTCAACGATTTTCTCGGCGTTCTCTGCGATCTCGGCGGTAAGATTCTGACCCTCCTAGAAAGTGTTAGTTAATCAGCGATTGCGTTAATCTATTCAAAGGAGACAAGACGATGCCGAGCACAACCCGCAAGCGCACAGCCACAGCAGAATCTGCCTCGATGACAACCACCCCTCAATGGGTCTACCGGTTCTCCGAAGGCGGCGCCGAGATGCGCGATCTGCTGGGCGGCAAAGGCGCAGGCGTAGCCGAGATGATGCGTATTGGCCTGCCCGTGCCGCCGGGCTTTACCATCACCACCGAAGCGTGCAACGAGTATTTCGCGCGCGGCCAGAAATTGCCCAAAGGATTGTGGGAGCAGGTCACCGCCGCCCTGCACGCGACCGAGAAAGAGTTGGGCCACCGCTTCGGCTCGCCCGACGAGCCGCTGTTGGTCTCCGTGCGCTCCGGCGCGCGCGAGTCCATGCCGGGCATGATGGATACGGTGCTCAATATCGGCCTTAACCGCGACACCCTGCAAGGGTTCATCGCCATGACCGACAACCCGCGTCTCGGCTGGGACGCATACCGCCGCCTGATCCAGATGTTTGGGCGCATCGTGCTGGACATCCCCGGCGAAAACTTCGAGGCGGTCTTGAGCGACTGGAAACAGCGCCGTAACCGCAAAGCCGACACCGACCTGACCACCGAGGATTTGCAGGGCATCGTCGAGGAGTTCAAGCGCATTATCCGCGCCGGGCGCGATATGGAATTTCCCGAAGACCCGCAGGCCCAATTGCGGATGGCCGTCATGGCGGTCTTTGATTCGTGGTTGGGCCGCCGCGCGGTGGATTACCGCCGCGCGCAGAAGATTCCCGACACGCTCGGCACCGCGGTCAACGTGCAGGCGATGGTCTTCGGCAACATGGGCTTTGATTCCGGCACGGGCGTGGCCTTCACGCGCGACCCCTCGACCGGCGAGCGGGGCGTCTTCGGCGAGTACCTGCTCAACGCGCAAGGCGAGGACGTGGTGGCGGGTATCCGCACGCCCAACCCGATCGTCAACCTGAAGAAGGAACTGCCGGAAGCCTACAAGCAGTTCATGCAGACGTGCGCGCAGTTGGAGGCGCACTACCGCGACTTGCAGGACGTTGAGTTTACCATCGAGCGCGGCAAGCTGTGGATGCTGCAAACGCGCAGTGGCAAGCGCACCGCGCAGGCCGCGGTGAAGGCGGCGGTGGATATGGCGCGCGAAAAGTTGATTACGCGGCGCGAGGCGGTCATGCGCGTCAGCCCGGCGCAGGTGGACCAACTGCTCCACGCGCGCTTCGACGAGGCCACCAAAAACGCCGCGCGCGCCGCCGGCCGCTATCTGGCCAAGGGGCTGAACGCCTCGCCCGGCGCGGCGGTGGGCGTCGCCGTCTTTGACGCGGACACGGCGGCGGAGCAGGGCGCGGCGGGCAAGGCCGTGATTCTGGTGCGCCCGGAGACCAACCCCGACGACGTGCACGGTATGTTGAAGGCCAAGGGCATCCTGACCCAGCACGGCGGCGCGACCAGCCATGCGGCGGTGGTGGCGCGCGGGCTGGGCCTGCCGTGCGTGGCCGGTTGCGAGGACTTGCAGGTGGACGTGGTCAACAAGGCCTTCACGGCGCGCGGCAAGGTGATTAAAGAAGGCGACCTGATCTCCATGGACGGCGCGTCGGGTGAGGTGTTCGAGGGCGCGCTCAAATTGACGCAACCGGCCTTCGAGGAGCAGAAAGACCTGATCACCCTGCTGGAGTGGGCCGACGATTTCCGCGTGCTGGGCGTGTGGGCCAACGCCGACTACCCGCGCGACGCGACGCGCGCCCGCGAGTTTGGCGCCGAGGGCATCGGCCTCTGCCGCACGGAGCACATGTTCTTTGAGGAAGAGCGCCTGCCGATTGTTCAGCGGATGATCCTCGCCAAAACGGACGGCGAGCGGCAGGCCGCGCTGGATCACTTACTGCCGTTCCAGCGCAACGACTTTGAGGGCCTCTTCCGCGCCATGGACGGCCTGCCGGTCATCATCCGCCTGATTGACCCGCCCCTGCACGAGTTCCTGCCCCGCCACGACGAACTGCTGTTGGAGGTTGCGCGCCTGAAGATCGAGTTGGCGCTGGAGCGCGTCTCGACGGCGGACCCCGACGCCTACCGGCGGCTCTCAGCGCGGCTGGAGGAGCGCGAGCAGCTGCTGGCCGCGGTGGAGACGATGCGCGAGCAGAACCCGATGCTGGGCCTGCGCGGCTGTCGCTTGGGTATCATGATGCCCGGCCTGACGAAGATGCAGGTGCGCGCCATCTTTGAGGCCGCCTGCAACGTCAGCAAGAAGGGCGTCAAAGCCCACCCGGAGGTGATGATCCCACTGGTCGGCCACGTCAACGAACTGAAGGCCCAGCGCGCGGAGTTGGAGCAGGTGGCCCAGCAGGTGATGAAAGAGAAGAAGGTCAAGGTGCATTACAAGATCGGGACGATGATCGAACTGCCGCGCGCCGCGCTGACGGCGAACGAGATTGCGGCCCACGCCGAGTTCTTCTCATTCGGCACCAACGACCTGACGCAGACGACCTGCGGCTTCTCGCGCGACGACGCCGAGGAGAAGTTCCTCTTGCGCTATGTGGAGGACAAGATTCTGCCGTTCAACCCGTTCCAGACGCTCGACCGCGAGGGCGTGGGCGAATTGATGCGCATCTGTGTTGAGCGGGGGCGCGCGACCCGCGCCGATCTGGAGGTGGGCATCTGCGGCGAGCACGGCGGCGACCCGTCGTCCATCGAGTTCTGCCACATGCTGGGGCTGAACTACGTCAGCTGTTCGCCGTTCCGCGTGCCGGTCGCGCGGCTCGCCGCGGCGCAGGCGGCGCTGGCCCACGGGGGCGGATTACCGGCGGCATCGTAGCCTTGCGCCTGCCCCGATGTCGCGCGCTTTTCTCCGATCGTCAAGCAAATGGCTGTCTCTTATAGTTCCATCTGTTTGGAAGTTCAGAAAGGCGCATCTGCCTTGCCTGTGGCAGAGCGATAGTAGCACCCTGCTGAACCAGTATCAAAAACTCCAAACGGCTGGTAGGGTCTAATTGATCAGCGGTCGGATGAGCCAGTCCAACCGTGTATTGCGTTGCCCACGGAAGTTGGCGACGAACCATAACAAGAGAACGACCCACGATAGGAACCCGATAGTGGTAGCGGTGCGGAACAGATTGTCCTGAACGATTCCTGTCGAGACGAAGGCGATGTACGCGATGATCATCCAGACGGTCGTCAAAACTCCCCACGGAAGCATACCGCGTTGATTGGTCAATACAATGAGTGGAACCAGCCAAGCCGTGTACTGATGTACCCACCGGCCTGCGAACAATTGGACTGAAAGTTGGATCAGGAAAGCCCGCTCGAGCAATGATCTGTTGCGTACCCAGAAGGCCGTCAGAAAGATTCCAACAACCAAAACAATCTGGTGAAGCGCGAAAATCTGGTCTATGGCAGATACCGCGAAATTCAGAGAAAGTAGCTGGCTAATGCGTTTGAACAACAATAGGATAAAGTTGTATCCCCACCCGCCCGTCGTCGCGCGCTCATATCCTAAGACATTTGCCATAAAGGGCGCCGGCGCGGATAGCCAGCCAATCAATAGGATGGCTGCGACCGGAATCAGGACGAAGGCAGCGAAAGCGATCGCGCTCCGGTATCGCCGGAACTCAGGAAGCCAGGCAGGCGCGATAAAGGCGGGCGTGATTTTCAACATGCCGCCAACCGCTAACCAAGCCGCAGAGGCCCACCAGCCATATTGATATTCAAACGCCCATATTGCAAGCGTTGTCGGAAGATAGGCGAGTGAATCAAACTGGCCATGGTGCGACGCGATCATGACCGTGATGGGGTTGAGTGCGTACAGCCAGCCCAATCGGATTGCTATATGTGGAAATCTTGCGAGGGCCGTCGAAAGGATGACGACTGCGATGAGACTGTCAGCCAGCACAGATGGTAATTTGACAGCCAATCGGGCAGGCAGTCCAATAGCATCTGTGATATTGAGGGTTCCAGCTAAAATCCATGCATAAACAGGTGGATAAGGATATTCCGGCTGGTATAGATAGACGTTATCACCACGCTGAACGATCTGGCCCGTAACCACGAAATTTGTTACGTCACTCGCGGTGCCTGGAGAGATGACAGCGACGACCAGACGCAGGATTAGGGCCGCGACGAAAACAGTGATGGTAGGTTTAATTGTCCACTCGCTCTGGTGGTGCTATGGATTCTGACTTCACTGACCGCGTCTTGACGCACAATAGCCGCGCCCAACGTAGGTGTGCGCGGCGACCAGAACGCGCGGGCGGCTCATCGTGCGCAAGGCCAGATACCCCATCGCCCACCTGGCCGCCTTACGTGGCGATGGGCGAGTCATGGAATGGTGATGCTATCGCTGGTTTCCACGTTCTGCGCCGGGTCGTAAGCCCAGCCGGTCTTGATCACGCCGGTGACGGTGAACGTGAAAGTGCCGTGTAGGGTGGTGTAGAACGCCATCCGCGCCGTTCCGCTGCTGTCGGTCGTCGGCTTGATCGAAAACACATTGCCATCGGGCTGCGTGGTCTGAATCGTGACTTGCGCCTTGTCCACCGGTGCGCCACTTGCATCCTGGACGACGACGGTGGTGCCGACCTGATACTGGTTGCCGCTGACCTTGTAGAACGGGTTGATACTGGCGATGTGCATGGTGGACACAGGCAGCCCGTTGGCCGAGCCGTAGAAGGCGAAAGCGGCGCCTTCATCGCTCTGGCCGTCGTCGTACAAGTACGCGCCGACGATCAGATCAGCATAGCCGTCGCCGTTGACGTCGCCCGCTGTGCCGGCGCTGATGCCGAACCCGGCGCCGTCCTGATTGCCTTCGGCGGTCCAGACAGGCGTCTTGCTGAGGCCATTGGCCGAGCCGTAGAACAAGAAGACTTTGCCTTCATCCGTTTGGCCGCTGTCGTAACCGTCGGAGCCGATGATCACGTCGGTGTAGCCATCGCCATTCACGTCGCCCGCGCCGACCATCGGGAATCCGATCTTGGCATACGCCTGGTTGGTTTCAAAGGTCCAGTTTGGAGACGCGCCCGGGCCGCTTGGCGAGCCGTAATACACATAGGCGCGCCCCTCGTCGGTCTGGCCGTGGTCGTATTGTGTGGCTACGATCAGGATGTCGGCGTAGCCGTCGCCGTTGACATCGCAGGCTGTGCCGACCGACAGACCGAAATCGGCGTTGGCCTGGTTGCCCTCGGCGGTCCACGCCGGTGTCGTGCTCAGGCCGGTGGGCGAGCCGTAGTACAGATAGACCTTGCCTTCGTTCGTCTGGCCGTTGTCATACCAATAAGCGCCGACGAGGATATCCGCGTAGCCGTCGCCGTTCACGTCTCCCGCTGCGCCCGCCCATTGACCGAAGTACTCCTCGTACTGGTTGCCGTCAACGATCCAGTTGGGGGTCGTGCTCAAACCAGAATGTGAGCCGTAATAGACGTAAACGCGCCCGCCGTCCTTCTGGCTCGTGTCGTAGGCGTGGGCTGACACGATCACGTCAGCACAGCCATCACCATTCACGTCACCGGCCGTGCCGACAATCCCGCCGACGCGCGCATCGTACTGATCGCCCTGGACGACCCAGTTGGGGGTTGCGCTCAGCCCGTTGGCTGAACCATAGTAAACATAAGCCTTACCGCCGACCTCGGGACGCCAGTAATACTGCGCTCCAACAATAATGTCGGCGTAGCCATCGCAGTTGACGTCCCCGGCCGTGCCCGCCGAGAAACCAAACTGGGCGGAATCGTCATTGCCTTCAGCCGTCCAATTCGCCGTCTTACTCAAGCCTGTAGCCGAGCCGTAATAGACGGAGACCTTACCTTCCTGGGGCTGACCGTTGCTGTAGTAAGGTGCGCCCACGATCACGTCGGCGTAGCCGTCGCCGTTCACGTCGCCGGCCGAATTGACCGAGCGGCC
The DNA here is from genome assembly GCA_016200765.1 of Chloroflexota bacterium. Lineage (GTDB taxonomy): Bacteria > Chloroflexota > Anaerolineae > JACRMK01 > JACRMK01 > JACQEC01. The sequence goes on from JACQEC010000005.1 coordinate 11,216, forward strand.
GAACTGCGCGCCGGCCTGGTCGCCTTCGGCCATCCAGCTGAAAGCGACAGGGCCGCTTTGATGCGGTTTGGCGGCGGCGGGGCGAGCGGTTGAAGGCATCAGCAGCGCGATGGCAATGAGGACCGCTAAGCGGGTCAAGAATTGAGGTTTCATCACGGCCTCCGAGTCTGATATGATGGCCCTCTGGGGAATTGGGCCATTAGCTCAGTGCAGACAGCAACATCGTAGCACCGTTCAACAGGGCTGTCAAAGGCTAGGGCAAACGTCAACAGGCGGCGCCTGAAGGCGATTGAAGGGTATCACGCCGATTCGTAGGGGCGAAGCAACGGCCACACCTCGCGCTGTTTGGCAACCGGATGGCTGGCCGTGGCTTCGCCCTTACCGCGTGCGACCTCACGTCTCCGACGTTTCTATACCCAGTTCCTCGTTCGTGTTGACATGCCCCTCTAAGTGTGGTATAGCAAGACAATAATCCATAGCGCGAACAGGCGCGGCGGTTGTCACATCTTTGTCTGATGGCGGGCACCGAGGGTAAGACGTGAAGCATCATCGCTGTGAGCTAATGTAAGCGCAACGCCAAGGAGGAGCAGATGGCGGAAGGATATGAGAACGGCGCGACTCGGGCCGCTGGAGTCACAAGATGAGCACAGTCTATAAATTACCGTTAGTGCTGGAAGCGCAACCGGAAGGCGGCTATACCGTCACCTGTCCTCTGTTGCCAGAGTTGATCACCGAAGGGGATTCGGTGCAAGAGGCCGTCTTCAACGCCGACGACGCATTAGCCGCTGTGATTGAAGCCTATGCGGACCTGGGCCGCGCCTTGCCTCCAGTGTTGCAACCCATGATTGACATCGTGGATTTGGTCGGCGCGGCGGTGATTGATACGGATAAAGCTTCAGCCCAACCGTAGGTCAAAGTGGGGATAGCACAACGGTGGCACGGACAGACAAAACCCTTGAACGTGTGCTGGGCGGCAAAGCCGACGCTAACATCCGTTTCAATGATCTTCGCCGGTTGTTATTGCGTTTAGGTTTCAGCGAGCGCACACGCGGCAGCCATCACGTTTTTGTCAGAGCGGGTGTGGTCGAGATGATTAATTTGCAGCGTGAAGGTGACAAGGCCAAGCCGTATCAAGTGCGCCAAGTGCGTGACGTTCTACTCAAGCACCCGTTGGCAGGAGGCGAGGAATGAATCAGCATCGCTATGAGATCATCATCTGGTGGAGCCGCGAGGATGAAGCCTTTGTGGCGCAGGCGCCTGAACTGCCCGGCTGTATGGCGCACGGCCAGACGCACGCAGAGGCGCTGGCGAGCATCCATACGGCGATTGAATTGTGGCTCGACACGGCGCGCGAGTTGAATCGCCCGATTCCGGAGCCGCAGGGGCGTTTGGTTTTGGCCTGAAATGACCCTCATCGAGCAGATCAAAGCCAAAATTGACATCGTGGACCTCGTCGGCGAGGCGGTGAAACTGCGCCGCTCCGGGCGCAGTTACTCCGGCCTGTGCCCGTTCCACAGCGAGAAGACGCCCTCGTTCCACGTCTTCCCCGAAACGCAGACCTGGCGCTGTTTCGGCGCGTGCGCCACCGGCGGCGACATCTTCAACTTCATCATGCGCCGCGAGAACGTGGACTTCGCCGAGGCGCTCAAGACGCTGGCCCAGCGCGCCGGGGTGCCGCTGGCGGCGCGCTCGCCCGGCGCGCTGGAAGAGGACGCGCGCATCAAAAAGATGCGCGAGCTCAACGAAGCCGCCGTGCGCTATTACCACAACCTGCTCATCGCCCACGAGACCGCCCGGAGCGTGCGCGCCTATCTGGCGGGGCGCGAGATCAGCGAGGCCTCGCAGGTCAACTTCCAACTCGGCTTCGCGCCCGATTCGTGGGACGCGCTTAGCCGCTACCTCACCCAGCGCGGCTATCTGCCCAAAGACATCTACGACGCCGGCCTGACCAGCGAGCGCGACGGCGGCGGCTTCTATGATCGCTTCCGCAACCGGCTGATGTTCCCTATCCGCGACATCAAGGGACAGACCATCGGCTTTGGCGCGCGCGCGCTCGACGAACTCCAACAGCCCAAGTATCTCAACTCCCCGCAAACGCCGCTGTTCGACAAGTCGGCGGTGCTCTATGCCGCAGACATGGCGAAGGAGGCCATCCGCGCGCAGGGAACGGCCGTGATCGTCGAGGGCTATGTGGATGTGGTGATGGCGCATCAGAAGGGTTTCAAGAATGTCGTCGCCTCGATGGGCACCGCGCTGACCGAGAGCCAATTGAAAACTTTGCAGAGATGGGCGAAAAAGTTTATACTTGCTCTCGACGCGGACGCCGCGGGATTGGAAGCGATGCGGCGCGGGTTGAGCGTCGCGCACGCCGCGCTGGACAAAGAGAGCGTGCCTCTGCCGGTTGACCGCACCCTGACGCGCTACGAAAGCCGCTCGCAGGCCGAGATACGGGTGGCGCAACTGCCCGCCGGCTTTGACCCCGACGACCTGTTGCGCCAGGACCCGGCGGCGTGGCAGGCCATGCTCGATAGCGCCCTGCCGATGCTCGACTATGTGATGCAAGCGGTGATCGCCCCGCTCGACCTGTCTTCGGCCAGAGGAAAATCCGAGGCCGCCCGCGCGCTGGTGCCGCTGATCAAGGAGATGGCCGATCCGCTCGAGCGCGGCCACTATCTCGACGTGCTGGCGCGGCGTCTGCGTGTGGCCGAGGACGACCTGCTGGCGATGGCCTCGGCCATCAAGCCGCAGGCCGCGCAGAGCCGCAAAGAAGCGAAGGCGCAGCCTCCGGCAGAGCGCGCCCAGAAGATGCTGCTCGAGCCCGAAGACGGATGCCTCGCGCTGTTGCTCTATAATCCCGCGCAGTTGGCCAATCTGGAACGGCTGGGCTTGCGGGCCGAGGATTTCGCCGCCACCGAGAATCGCCAGATCTTCGAATTGCTGAAACAGCAGGCCGAGGCGGGTCTGGCCGAGCCGGCCTTCGCCCTGCGCGAGATGCTCGACCCGGTCCTGCTCGATCAATTTGATCAGCTAATGGCGTGGGCCCAGACCTATGGCTCACCGCCGCCGGTCGAGATTGAAAAGGCCGTCCTGCGCCTGCGCGGGCGGGTCGTGCACGCGCAAGTGATGCAGATGCGCCAGCGCGCGGATGAAGCCCAGCAAACCGGCGAGGCCGAGCAGGCCGAGGATTACAAACAGATGATGAATATGGCTATTCAACAATTGGACTGGATTCAAAAGGAGTCATACGACCGCTCGGCCGCCGGCCGCGCCCAGCGCGAGTCGTCGGCCAGCGGCCTGACCGCGCACGAGAAGACGGCATGACAGACCTGAACGCCTTCCAGCCGACCCTCGATAAACTGGTCGCGAAGGCAGGCAAACATGCCGTGCTGACCGAACAAGAAATCGTCGAGTCCCTGCCCGCCCTCAACGACGACCTCGACACGCTCGACGCCGTCTTCGAGTATCTGGGCGAGAAGGGCATTCGCGTGCTGGGAACCGAAGAGTTTGATCTCGACGAGCCGCCGCCCGAAGTCATCAAGAAGCTGGAGACGGAAGAGGACGTAACGGCGGCCGTGGATGTCGTCGAGGAACTGCTGGCCTCGGATCACGAGGAGGTCAGCGCCGACCCGGTGCGCATGTACCTGCGCGAGATTGGCGCGGAGCCGCTCTTGACGGCGGAGGAAGAGGTGCAGTTAGCCAAAGCCATGAAGAAAGGTCAGGCCGCGCTGACCCGCCTGCACGAAAACCGCGCGCAGGCGACGGACGCGGCCAGACTGCGCGGGTTTATTCAAGAAGGCCAGCACGCGCGCCAGCGCCTGTCGCGGGCGAACCTGCGGCTGGTGGTCAGCGTCGCCAAACGCTTTGCCGGGCGCGGCATGAGTTTCCTCGACCTGATTCAGGAAGGCAACATGGGCTTGCTGCGCGCGGTCGAGAAGTTTGACTACCGGCTGGGGTTCAAGTTCAGCACCTACGCCACCTGGTGGATCCGGCAGGCCATCAGCCGCGCCATCGCCGATCAGGCGCGCACCATCCGCCTGCCCGTGCACATGGTCGAGACGATGAACCGCGTCGGGCGCGTCTCGCGCAAGCTCCAGCAGGAGCTGGGGCGCGAGCCGACCGACGAGGAGACCGCGCTGGAGATGGGCCTGCTCGAAGACGACGACCGCAAGGCCATCGAGAGGGCGTGGCTGGAAGGCGCGCCGCTCGACCCCCTGCTGGGGCGCAAGTTAAGCCGCGCGGCGCTGAAGGTGCGGCGCATCCTCTCGGTTTCGCAAGAGCCGATGAGCATTGATTCGCCCATCGGCTCCGAGGACAATTCGTCGCTCGGCGACTTCATCGAAGACGACTCGATGGTCGGGCCGGTGGACGCGGCCTCACTGCAACTCCTGCGCGAGCAGATGCGCGCCGTGCTCGACGGCCTCAACGACCGCGAGCGCAGTGTGATTGACCGGCGCTTTGGCTTGACCGATGGGCAGGCGCGCACACTCGAAGAGGTCGGGCAGGAGTTCGGCGTGACCCGCGAGCGCATCCGCCAGATCGAGGCCAAGGCGCTGCGCAAACTGCGCCATCCCCAGCGCAGTCGCAAACTGAAAGACTACCTCGCCTAGCGCATGACCTCGCTGTTCAACCGGCGCTTCCGCGTGCGTCGCTACGAGTGCGACGCGCTGGGCCACGTCAACAACGCCGTCTATATCCAATATCTTGAGCAGACCACCGAAGAAGCCCTCGCCGCCGCAGGGCTGGCCCCCGATCAAAGTCGAGGGCTGGCCGACGCGCGGCGAACCTTACAGCAGTTAGCCATCGAGTACCTCTTACCCGCGCGCCCGCGCGACGAGCTGAACGCGCAGTGCTGGGTTCAGGCCGTGCAGGACGGCGAACTCAAGATGGGCTATGACCTCCGCCGCGACGCGGATGGCGCGTTGATCGCGCGCGCCGAGGCCGTGTGGCAGGGGGTGGATCAGCCCCCGACTATCCCCGACTAGATCGGGGACGGGGGCCATCGCGCCCGACCCGCGGCCCGCGCTCAAGCCGTCAGCCCCGCCGCCGGACAGCCTCGGCAGACCGTTCCGTTGGCGGCATGACGTGCGCCGCTACGAGCTCAACACGCTGGGGCAGGTAGCCCCGGCGGTTTATTTCAACTGGTTGGAGCATGCGGTCTTTCGCGCCGGGGAATCCAGAGGGTGGACGCCGCAGAAGATGCAGGCGGAAAACCTGATCATCTTGCAGAGGCGGCACGACGCGGAGTTTTTCGCGCCGGCGCGCTACCGCGACGCGGTGGAGATTGTCAGCGCCCTCGTCGAGGTGCGGCGCGTGCGCGGCACCTGGCGGCACGAAGTGTTCAATGCCGCCAGCGGCGCGCTGTTAATGCGCGACTACTCCGAAGGCGCGTTCCTCGACCTGCCGAAGGTGCCGCATCCGCACCGCCCCGCCGGAGATGATTGAAGACCTGAAGCAGGGGCAGTCGTAGACCTCCGAAGTCTGCAAGACTTCGGAGGTCTAGCGAAGGGTCGCCATCGCCTGCCGAAATCACTTCGAAAGATCGGCTACCGTATTAAGGTTGGTAGGTACAGTTGCCAGTCGCCTACGATGTCTATCGTCCCCGGGACTGTTGTCGCAGGCTCGGGATTGCCGAGCACATCCGTCAGTTGCGTACTACCAAATGTCAACGGTAGGGTGCCCAACACTAACGCCCGATAGCGAATATACAGTAGCGCGCCCGCACCATTTGGTCCTGGCGGATCTGAACCCAGCGTCGCGTAAACGACGTGCACCTGACCGGTTGTATTGCTGATCGTTTGAGTGACCAAGAAAGGCGTACGGCCTGAACTGGTCAGAAGGGGACCGAGCACGACGCTGTCAATACTCGCCAAGGTCGGGTTACTGTTGACGGTGATGTCGAAAGCACCCAGGTTACTCACATCCTGTGCCCACACCGTGACCGTGAAGAGATCGCCCAGCTTGACCAAGCTCGCTGGCGGCACCATGAGTATAGTGGGTGTGATCGTAGCTACAAGCATTACGCCCGGTAACGTTGCACTCGACGTACAAGCCTGGCCGTAGCGTCCAGCGACCGTCTGCACATCCACGATATCAATGGTGCCGTCGCCATTCAGGTCGTAGCGTGGATCATAGCTGGCGCCACCCGTCACTGCGCCGTAGCGTCCAGCCACCGTCTGCACATCCACGATATCAATATGGCCATCCCCACTCACGTCACCCACGCAGCTCTGCACCGTAATCAGCCCATCCTGCAGTGTGCTTGTGATCGGATTGCCCAACGGGTCAGTTAATATGGAATTGGACAGGTGCAGCGTACTACTGCCACTGGCGCGAGGTTGAAGTGTGACAGTCGCCAGTATGCCGCTCCCGGATGGGCCTGTAGGATGGGTGCCATCCGTATCCAATGAGGCATAGGCCAGCGTTGTCGAGCCAATGGCGTTACTGATCACCTGCGATACCAAGAAGGGCGTGCGCCCCGTGCTGCCCAAGAACGAGCCCAGAGTAACATTGGTCACGGTGACGATGCTGGGGCTGTAGGTGAGTGTCCACTGGAAGCCACCCAGATTGCTGACGTTGCCGATACTGACCGTGACCGTCACCGCACCGCCGTTGGTGGTGGTCGTGCGGCTCGGCGGATCGATCCAGAGGCTCGTGCTGCTGGTCGGCGTGAACGTGGCGGTGATCGTCTTGGTCGCCGTCATGGTCAGCGAGATGGGATTCGTGGTCCCATTCATGTCACCACTCCAACCACTGAACACATAGCCGCCGTTCGCGCTCGCGGTCAGCTGCACGACCGTGCCAGAGGTGTACTGTGTCCCGCCGTTACAGTTCGGCGCAGGACTCTGGCTGACGCTGCCCGCCGCCGATGGGCTGACCGTCACGGTCAGCGGGTAACACGTAGCAGTGACGCTGATATAGTTGCTGACCGTCTTGGTATTGGATCCACCTGAATTTGTTGCCGTCAAGCCGACCGTGTACAAGCCGACCGTATTGTACGTGTGCGACGGGTTCTGGCTGGTGCTCGTGCCGCCATCGCCGAACGTCCACGACCAGCTGGTTGGCCCACCGGTGGACAGATCGCTGAACTGCACCGTCAGCGGTGCAATGCCGGAGGTAAGATTCGCCATGAAATTCGCGACAGGCGGGAGCGGCACGATTACAGCAAAATTGGCCGTCACGTTTTTTGTGCCGTTGACGGTGACGCTGACGGGGTTGACTGAACCGCTTGCATCCCCGCTCCAGTTGGCAAAACCATAGCCGCTGTTCGCGCTTGCGGTCAGCTGCACGACTGTGCCGGAGGTGTACTGCGTCCCGCTGTTGCAGTTCGGCGTAGGACTTTTGCTGACGCTGCCCGCCGCCGACGGGCTGACCGTCACGGTCAGCGTGTAACACGCGTTCAGCAGCGACCAACCCAGCGTTGCGTCCGCATAGCCAGTATTCTCAAACATCTCCATGCGAATGGTGTGAGCCCCTCCGCTGAGGAACAAGTCAACCGAATCGGTTGTACAACAGGTTCCCCACCGGTCTAATTGCAGGACGTCGTCAACAAATAGACGTGCGCCATCGTCGTGTCCCATACTGAAGCGATAGATGCCGTTTGAGAACGTCGGCACTTGCGTCCAACGAACAGAGAAGCCATCGCTAGGGAGGGAGGGGTCTGGCGATCCAGATAGCCAGTCGAAATTGATAGCTGCGTCGTTGCGGCAGAGCGTCGCTGTGCCGCTCAGAGTGGGATTACTCCAGTATTCACCTTTCCAGGCTGTAATCACCGGACATGAGACCGCAAAGGTGCCGGTGATGTTCTTATTGTTGCTCATGGTGACGGTCGTCGGATTAGCTGTACCACTGGCATCGCCGCTCCAGTTGCTGAAAGCGTAACCGCTGGACGCCGTTGCCGTCAACGCCACCGTCGTACCGGAGAGATACTGTGTCCCGCTGTTGCAGTTCGGTGCAGGACTCTTGCCGACGCTGCCCGCCGCCGATGGGCTGACCGTGACGGTCAGCGTATAGCAGGTCGTCAACCCCACTACATCCACTGGCGTGTGGCGGTCGGTCGTCGTCCCGTCGCCCAACTGGCCCTCATAGTTCCGCCCCCAGCACTTGACGCCGCCACCGGTCGTCAGCGCACAGGTGTGGTATTGACCGGCGGTGATGGCGCTCATGCCGCTCGTTAACCCCACCACATCCACCGCGGTCAGCCGCTGGGTGGTCGTGCCATCGCCCAGCTGGCCGTAGGAGTTATAACCCCAGCACTTGACGCCGCCGCCGGTTGTCAGCGCGCAAGTGTGAACCCAGCCAGCCTCTATCGCGCTCACCCCGCTCGTCAAGCCCACCACATCCACCGGTGTGTTGCGCTGGGTGGTCGTCCCATCGCCCAACTGGCCGGAGCCGTTATCGCCCCAGCACTTGACGCCGCCGCTGGTCGTCAGCGCGCAGGTGTGAAGGAAACCGCCGGCGATGGCACTGACGCCGCTGGTCAGCCCCACCACATCCACTGCGGTCAGCCGCTGGGTGGTCGTCCCATCGCCCAACTGGCCGTAGGCGTTCCAGCCCCAACACTTGACGCCGCCGCCAGTCGTCAGCGCGCAAGTATGCTCGTCACCGGCGACGATGGCACTGACGCCACTCGTCAACCCCGCCACATCTACGGCGGTGGTGTGCGAGATCGTCGTCCCATCGCCCAACTGGCCGTAGTAGTTAGTACCCCAGCACTTGACGCCGCCGCCAGTCGTCAGCGCGCAGGTGTGACCGTAACCGGCGGTGATGGCACTGACGCTACTCGTCAGCCCCAGCACATCCACTGCAGTCAACCGCTGGGTGGTCGTCCCATCGCCCAACTGGCCGTAGTAGTTATAGCCCCAGCACTTGACGCCGCCACCCGTCGTCAGCGCGCAGGTGTGATACCAACCACCGGCGATGGCGTTGGCGCCGCTCGTCAGACCTACTACGTCCACTGGTGTCAGTCGATTTGTGGTCGTCCCATCGCCCAACTCGCCGTAGTAGTTATCGCCCCAGCATTTGACGCCACCGCCCGTCGTCAGCGCGCAGGTGTGCCAGCCATCTGCCGAAACCAGATTGGCACCCGCAGTCAATGTCACCGAGATGAAATTGCTGACCGTCTTGGTATTAGATCCACCTGAATTTGTTACCGTCAAGCCGACTGTGTACAAGCCGACCGTATTGTACGTGTGCGACGGGTTCTGGCTGGTGCTCGTGCCGCCATCGCCGAACGTCCACGACCAGCCGGTCGGCCCACCGGTGGACAGATCGGTGAACTGCACCGTCAGCGGCGCAATGCCGGAGGTAAGGTTCGCCGTGAAATTCGCGACAGGCGGG
>JACQEC010000370.1 GCA_016200765.1 Chloroflexota bacterium
GTCCTGAAGGAAGAGCCGCAGGGTGTGACGCCGTTTGAGAAGGTCGAGGTGGATTGGAGCAAGACGAAGGCGTGGGGCGCGGGCGGCTACTATGGCCGGCTGATGCTCAACGTGCAGGGGCGCGAGCCGCAGGGCATCATTCCGCAGTCCCAATATGCGGCGGTGCGCGATGAGCTGATGGAGCGGCTGGCTGGCATCACCGACGATAAGGGCAAGAACTTGAACACGGTATCGTTTACGCCGGAGGCGTCGTACCGCGAGATCAAGAACTATCCGTCCGACCTGATCGTGTATTTCGGCAACCTCGCGTGGCGGGCGATTGGCGGGTTGGGCTACGACACGATCTATACGTTCGAGAACGACACCGGCCCCGACGACGCCAATCACGCGCAGTTTGGCCTGTTCATCGTGCAGGAGCCGGGCGCGCAGGGCAGTCGCAAGGCGCAGGGCGCGCAGATTTATGACGTGGCCCCGACGATCTTGTCCATGCTGGGTGTGCCGGTGCCGGCGGATATGATCGGCAAGGATTTGCGTTCGCGCTAAGTTTTTCATCTGAAATGAGGAATAAAAGGAATCATGGCTGACAAGGGTTTTACACTCTGGTTTACGGGCCTCTCCGGCGCGGGCAAGTCCACGCTATCGGAAACTGTCGCGCGCGAACTGCGCGCCAAGGGGCACAAGGTAGAGATTTTAGACGGCGACGTGGTGCGAACCCACCTGAGCAAGGGGCTGGGTTTCAGCAAGGAAGACCGCGACATCAACATCCGCCGCATCGGGTGGGTCTGTCAGGTGCTGGCTCGCAACGGGGTGGTAGCCATGGCCGCGGCTATCTCACCCTACCGCGCCGTGCGTGACGAAGTGCGCGCGATGCACAACGGCAACTTTGTCGAGGTCTACGTCGAGTGCCCGATTGAGGTGTTAAGCGATCGCGATGTGAAGGGCCTGTACAAGAAGGCGCTGGCCGGTGAAATCAAGAACTTTACCGGCATCTCCGACCCGTATGAGCCGCCGGAGCATCCGGAGGTGGCGGTGCATAGCGGCCGTGAGTCGGTGGCCGAAAGCGCGGGAAAGATCATCGCGGCGCTTCGCGAACGGGGATTGACGGCATAACCCTTCGACCCACTCGCGGTGGAGGGGAGAGAATCACGGGGGCGACGTAACCCGGACCCAAGTCAACCCGCAAGACGGATGTGACTTTGTGTGGACGCCGAGAGGCCGGGCGAAGCCGGTGGCGTAACCGACCGTGACATGCGCTGAACAGCGTGTGGGCACGGTCTTTTTTTCTCAAAGCGGTGAAGGCGTCAGCGCCGCCGCTATGACTTATGTTATTGCTATTCAGGGTCAGATGGCTTAAGATAAGAGTGTCCTTGGCAAAATGCTATCGGGCGAAGGTATGGTGGCTTGAAGCGGCTATGTGTCCATACGGTTTGCGAACGGGCACAATGGGCGAGGATAGGGCGTGGTGAGCGCGGCGGCAATGCGAACGATAGAAAAGCCCGGCAACACGGCGCCAGACAAATTGGTCTCCATTGATGACGTGCGCCTCTCGTTTGGCGGCACCGAGGCCCTCAAAGGTGTCTCCTTCGAGGTCACTCGCGGCGAAATTCTGGCGATCATCGGGCCGAACGGCGCCGGCAAGACCTCGATGCTGAACTGCCTGAACAACTTCTATCATCCCAGTTCCGGCCGCATCGTCTTTGCGGGCCACGACCTGACGCACATGCGCCCCCACGAGATCGCGCGGCTGGGCATTGCCCGCACCTTCCAGAACCTCGCTCTCTATACCGGCATGACCACCCTCGACAACCTTATGGCCGCGCGCCACATCCACATGCGGGCCGGGTTGTGGCAGTGCCTGCAATACTGGGGCGCGGCTCATCGCGAGGACATCGCCCACCGGCGCGTGGTCGAGGAGATCATAGACTTTCTGGAAATCGAGCGCATACGCAAAACGGTCGTGGCCTCCCTGCCGCATGGTCTGCGCAAGCGCGTTGAGTTGGGGCGCGCGCTGGCGATGGAGCCGAGCCTGCTCTTGCTGGATGAGCCGATGACCGGCATGAACCTCGAAGAGAAAGAGGACATGGCCCGTTTCATCCTCGACTTGCACGAGCGCCGCAAGACGACCATCATCTTGATCGAGCATGACCTCGGTCTGGTGATGGACATCGCCAACCGCATCATCGTGCTGGATTTCGGCAACAAGATCGCCGAAGGCACGCCGGAGGAGATTCGCAATCATCCGAAGGTCATTGAGGCGTATCTGGGTCGGCCCGCGGCAGGGGCTAAGGGACGCAATGGCGCCATTTGAGACGATCCCTCAATACTTTCTGGATGCAGTGCGCCGCTACGGTGTGACCCCCGACTTGATCGGGGGCGGCCGCCGCGCCAGACCGAAAGTCGCGTTCCGGCAGAAGCGGCTCGGCCTGTGGCAGGAGACGACCTGGGCCGATTCCTACGATCAGGTGCGCGCCATTGCGCTCGGCCTGCTGGGGTTGGGACTGCGGCGGGGCGACCGCGTGGCTCTCATCGGCGACAACGACCGCGAGGTCATCTGGGCTGATTTAGGCGTCCTGTGCGCGGGCGGCGTGGTCGTCGGCATTGTCCCCGACGCGGCCGCGAAGGAAATTCAATATTAGGACTTTCGCTTAGATGGGCTGAAAGGCAGGAATGTGGGGGCTACGCAGTTCGGCGCGCAGGTAGTCGCGCCACAAATCGGTTTTGACTTGGTACAGCGATTTAGCGGTTTGCTGAGCCTTAACTTTCAGTGAGA
>JACQEC010000363.1 GCA_016200765.1 Chloroflexota bacterium
AAATTTATCTTGCTTCATAGGGCGCTCTACCCCTTCCGGATTATCACAGCGCGATGATGACCTTACCGCGTCTGTCGTTCTTTCAGCGAGTGGCCGTCATGATCCCGCGGATGAAGATGCCCATCATGAACAGCGCGGCCAGCCCGTAGATGAGCGGCTTCTGCTGGTCACTGCGATTCTGGCTCCAGATCGCCGCCATCGGCAGGCCGACAGCCGTGATCAGCCCGTACAGGATGTGCAGGGGGTCGTGCAGGAGTGTGCCGCCGTCGTAGAACACATAGATTGCCGCGCCGAGCAGGCCAATCAGGTCGCCCAGCACATAGCCGATGATCAGAATGCCGCGATAGTTGGCGTCCATGGGTCGCTTTTGCCAAACCATCAACAAGCCCCACGCACCGGCGGCGGCCATATAGAGCACGCCGGTGGTGGCGAGTTGTCGGTGTGCGTTGACGAGAGGGGCCAGTAATTCAGAGGGCATAGAGTTGTACCTCGCAAGGTCTGATGTCCGCGCCAGTATAGTGGCGCGCGCGCGCCGTGTCAAAGTTGACGCGCGACTTGCTTCACAACTCTGTGTGTGGGATAATACGCGCGAGCGAGACTCCATTTCACAGGACCGAGGTGCGGAACAAAACATGACATACGATTTCGACAGACCGATCGAACGACGCAAGAGTGGCAGTATCAAGTGGACCAAATACAGCGGCGACGTGTTGCCGATGTGGGTCGCCGACATGGACTTCGCCTCGCCGGAGCCGGTCATTCAGGCCCTGCGTGAGCGCGTGGAGCACGGCGTTTTCGGCTACGAGTGGCCCTCGACTGAACTGACCGAGGTGGTCGTCGAGCGAATGCAGCGCGTCTATCACTGGACGATCAAGGCCGAGGACGTGATCTTTCTGCCCGGGCTGGTCAGCGGCATCAACATCGTCTGCCGGGCTATCGGCAGTCCGGGCGACGCGGTATTACTACAGCCACCGGTCTATCCACCGTTCCTGACCGCGCCGGCTAACCATGGCCTGACGACCGCCCAGGCGCCCTTGACGATGGTCACCAACGGCCACGCCATCCGCTACGAAATTGACTACGATGCCTTTGAAGCGGCCATCACGCCGCGCACGCGGCTTTTCCTGCTGTGCCATCCCCACAACCCGACCGGCACCGACTATAGCCCCGAGCAGCTGGCGCGCATGGGCGAGATTTGCCTGCGCCATGGCTTGACTATTTGCTCGGACGAAATCCACTGCGACCTGATGCTGGGCGGCGCGCGGCACACGCCTATGGCCTGTGTCTCGCCGGAAATTGCGGCGAACTGCATCACCCTGATGGCGCCCAGTAAGACCTTCAACCTCGCCGGGTTAGGTTGCAGTTTCGCTATTGTGCAAAACGCCGCGTTGCGCGAGCAGGTGAAAAAAGCCGAGGCCGGCATCGTGCCGCATGTGAACGCGCTGGGGCTGACGGCCGCGCTGGCCGCGTACCGCCACGGCGATGACTGGCTGGATGCCCTGCGCCAGTACCTGACCGTCAACCGCGATACGCTGGTGGATTACGTCGCCGAGAACCTGCCGGGTGTTCGCACCACCGAGCCTCAGGCGACCTATCTGGCGTGGCTCGATTTTCGCGAGTCCGGCATTCAGGGCAACCCCTTTGAGTGGTGTCTGGAAAAGGCAAAAATCGCTATGAACGATGGGGCCGCGTTCGGGTCGGGCGGCGAAGGTTTTGTGCGTTTCAACTTCGGCTGTCCCCGCTCACAGGTCATTCAGGCTCTCGATCAAATCAAGAACGCGTTGATACCCGTCTAGACCAGACCCTACTCTGTATAGGGCTTATCCATTGAAAGGTGCTCGTGACAGACTCTAAACCATATCGCTTTGCGACCCGCGCCATCCACGCCGGGCAGTCGCCAGATCCGGCAACCGGCGCGATCATCACGCCGATTTACCAGACTTCCACTTTTGTGCAGGACGACCTCGGCCAACACAAAGGCTACGAGTATGCGCGCACCGGCAATCCGACGCGCACGGCGATGGAGCAGTGCCTCGCCGAGTTGGAGGGCGCGCGCTACGCGCTAGGCTTTGCCTCGGGCATGGCGGCC
>JACQEC010000364.1 GCA_016200765.1 Chloroflexota bacterium
ATGTCAACGCCGATCAGCCGCAGATACCACTGCCATTTGATGAAGCGCAGGCTGTAGTTAAACAGGCTCAGTCCCAGCACCAACGGCAAGTATCCCCATTGGAATGAATCGAGCGCAGCCAGCGTCTGCGGCAGGTCGGCCAGAAACGCGAGTCCGGCGAGGACGACCAAACCGAAAATGAACGAAAGGATTAGCTTTCTTTTGAGATCAGGCCAAGACATGAGCGGGCATCATCCCCCAAAAAATAACTGCCAGAGCACAACAACACGCACATGACTATCATGCCTGGTGATTAATTCTTAGCGCATCAGGTCAGGACATTCGATTTCCAGCGCGGGCTTGAGCTCAACCAGCGCATCCTGAAACGCTTCGATGGCGTGCGTGATATCAGACTCGCTCATGACGGTCGAGGTGCAGAGCATCGTGCCGTGCGACTGCAAGATGCCGCGGTTGATGAGCGCAAGGTGAAGCGCGTCTTTGAGTTCAGGCCGGGCGCTGTTCGCGCCAAGGTGGTTCGTCACGGGCTGGGCCGTCAGGTGAATACCCACCAGCGAGCCGATGCCCGTGACCTGCCCGTGCAGTCTCTGCTCGTCCAGCACCTCGGACAGGCCACGCCTCAGCGAATCGCCAAGCGCGTTGGCGTGAGCGATCCGGTCGGGCGTCAGGTGCTCCATCGCCACCCGCCCGGCGGCCATCGTCACCGGGTTTCCATTGAACGTCCCGCTGTGTGAGACGCGCACGTTGCGCGGGTCGTACAGCGCCATGATGTCAGTCCGCCCGCCAAACGCGCCCACCGGGAAACCGCCGCCGATGATTTTCGCGAACGAGGTCAGGTCGGGGTGAACGCCGTAAATCGCCTGCGTGCCGCCCGTATCCAGCCGGAATGTCATCACCTCGTCGAGGATCATCAGGATATTCGCCGCCTGCGTGGCTTTCCGCACAAAGTGCAAGTATTCGCGTTGAGCCGGAATCATGCCGAATGAGCCCATCATCGGCTCTAAGATCACCGCCGCAATCTGATCGCCGCGCTCGGCAATCACCTGCGACAGCGCAGCCTCGTCATTGAACGGCACTTGAATCGTTGCGTCCAGCGCGCCGCGCGGCACGCCTGCCCCGCTCGACACCGCCTCGTGTGTGCCATGATAACCGCCCTGAATCTTGACGATCACGTCCCGGCCCGTGAAAGCCCGCGCGGCGCGGATAGCCTGCATGGTCGCCTCGGTGCCGGAGTTGGTGAAGCGCACGAGTTCGACCGATGGCACGCGCTCGCAAATGATGGTCGCAAGCCGCACTTGATCGGCGTTGGGCGCGCCCCACGCTGACCCGAGCTCAACTTGCCGCCGCGCCGCCTCGACCACCGGCGGGAAAGCGTTGCCGTGAATCAGTGACGTATAGTTGCCGAGAAAATCCAGCAACACGTTGCCGTCCACGTCGGTCAGTTGCGCGCCGCCGCCCCTCTCGATATAGGTCGGATACGGGGCAAAAAAGGTCGAACTGCGCGTGTCGCCGCCGGGCATAGCGCGCAGAGCCTGCGCATACAAAGCCGCCGATTTGGGCGTGCGTTGCTGGTAGTTTGTGATAACCTGTGCGCGAGCTTCTTGCAAAGTAGGCATGGTCATTCCTCCAAACCTTCATTGAAAGGCCGGTCCGCAAATACGTTCGCTCGGCTACGGCCAGTATACTCGAATTCAATAGGCGCGCCAAAACGCCGGCTTATCGCCGCTGTTTGAAGCGCTCGAGCCAGTAATCCACATCGGCCGCGTTGAGTTCCGGCTTATCGCCCTGCCGGATACCGCCGCGCTTTCGCGGGCGCGCTATGAGCCGGACCGCGAACTCCTGTGCCGAGACAACCTGCGCTCCCTCGGCTCGCGCCGCACTGCGTACCGCGTTATCCGAGCTGACCACAGTCAAGCGGCGCGGGTTCGCGGCGCGGCGCAGCGTCTTCATGATCACGGCATCGGCCGTCGAACCGCGCGGCGCAAAACTGACCGTGATGCCGCCCTCATGCTTCGCGCCGGCCAGCCCGCCCTCGCGGCCGGGATCGAACACCACTTGCACGGCCTCGTCCGGATGGTGCGCGCGGAAGTTCCGCAGCATCGCGATCAGCCGCTGTTCGTCGTCGGGGTCGCTCAGCGAGATGCCGGGCAGGAGGCCGCTGCCAATCAGGTTGTGACCGTCAATCACGAGCATCGCCGCTCACTCACCCAGCGCGCGCAATTCGTCTTCACTGATCGTCTTGACGCCCAGCGAGCGCGCCTTGTCGAGTTTACTGCCAGCGTTCTCCCCGACGACCAGATAGTCTGTCTTTTTGCTGACCGAGTCGGTGACTTTGCCTCCGTGCAACTTGATAAAGGCGGCCGCCTCGTCGCGGCTCATCGTCGGCAGGGTACCCGTGATGACCAGCGTCTGCCCTGCCAGCCTTCCGCCGCGTGCAAGCACGCGCCCCACCGGCCGGGTCTTGACGCCTGCCTCTATCAAACGCTTGACCAGCGTCTGCGCCTTGGGCTGCTTGAAGCACACGACGATACTGCTGACGATCTCCGGCCCCAATCCCCGGATAGCGTCCAACTGCTCGGCGGGCGCATGTGCGAGCGCTTCCAGCGAGTCGAAGTTTTCGGCCAACAACTCGGAAACCGTGCCGCCCACGTGGCGGATGCCCAGTGCGTAGATCAGACGCGCCAGCGAACGGTCTTTGCTGGCCTCAATCGCCGCCAGCAAGTTGTCCACTTTCTTTTCGCCAAATCCTTCCAGCGCCACCAGTTCATCGCGCCGTTGGTGAAGTTCATAGACATCGGCGACGCTTTTCAGAAAGCCCTGCTCGACGAGCACAACGGCGGCCTTCTCGCCAAGCCCTTCGATGTCCATCGCCCCGCGCCCGGCGTAATGCTCGACCTGCCGGCTCAACTGTGCCGGGCACTGCAAGTTCACGCAATAGATCGCCGATTCGCCTTCGCGGCGCACCAGCGGCTCGCCGCACGACGGGCACTGCTCCGGGAATCGGTATGGCGCTTCATCGCCCGTGCGCAATTCCACGACCGGGCCTAGCACCTGCGGTATAACCTCGCCAGCGCGCTTGATGCGCACGCGGTCCCCCACACGGATGTCGTTGTCTTTGATGTAATCCGTGTTGTGCAACGTGGCCAGCGAGATCGTTACCCCGCCCACACGCACCGGCTCCAGCACGGCGAACGGCGTAATCGTGCCCACGCGCCCCACGTTCACTTCAATGCCGTTGAGGCGTGTCACGGCAACTTCCGATGCCTGTTTAAATGCGATGGCCCAGCGCGGGGCTTTGCCGACCGCGCCTAACTCCTCCTGCATCGCAAAGTCGTTGACTTTCAACACCATGCCGTCCGCTTCATAGTTCTGCTGGCCGCGCGTCTTGAACCACCGCTCGCTGTACTGGATAGCCTCTTCAATGTCGGCGCACAGTCTTGAGTCCCCGTTGACCGGAAACCCCATCGCCTTGAGATACTCTAGCGCCTGCCATTGTGACGCCAGACTCGCCCCTTCGATGGCGACCACGTTGTACGCAAACAGCCGCAATGGGCGCGAGGCCGTGATGCGCGGGTCAAGTTGGCGAACCGCTCCGGCCGCCGTATTGCGGGGATTCGCGTAGGTTTTACCGCCGCTTGCCTCCTGCTGGCGATTGAGCTCGTCAAATTTGTCTTTCGGAAAATAGACCTCACCACGCACCACCAGCCGATTCGGCGCTGGGGCGGCTTGGCGCTTGCGTCCGCGCGGCGCGCGATCGGTTACACCCTGCGGCGGAATCGTCAGCGGAACCGAGTTGATAGTTCGCAGGTTGGCCGTCACATCTTCGCCCTCGTAGCCGTCGCCGCGCGTCACGCCTAGCACGAAACGCCCGCCCTCGTAATGCAACACTACCGTCAG
>JACQEC010000365.1 GCA_016200765.1 Chloroflexota bacterium
CGGTCACACCTGCCAGGCCGCGCAAGCGGGTTTCCGGCGGCTGGTTGCGCGAGCGGAACTCAATCGCCTGCTCGTGAAAATGCTGGCGGATCAACTCCTGCGGCTTGTCCATGGCGATGATCTTGCCATGATCCACCACCGCCACACGGTCGCACAGGCGCTCGGCTTCGTCCAGATAATGCGTTGTCATCAGAATGGTCTTGCCCTGCGAGCGCAGTTGCTCGATCACATCCCACGTCCGGCGGCGCGCTTGTGGGTCGAGCCCGGTGGTCGGTTCGTCGAGGAAGACCAGATCGGGGTCGTTGATCAGCGCGAGCGCCACCGAGAGCCGCTGTCTCTGCCCGCCGGACAGGTCCTTACTGCGCGTGTTCATCTTTTCGCGCAAGCCGGTCATATCAATAATCTGATCGGTGGGCAGGGTTCGCTTGAAAAAACTCGCGAAGAGGTCAATCACCTCGCGCACCGTCAGTTTTGGGTAGAGACCGGTCGTCTGCAACTGGATACCAATCCGCTCCTTGATGCGGGAGCGGTCGCGGTGTGGGTTCAAGCCCATCACCTCAATCTCGCCCTGATCCGGCGCGCGCAGGCCCTCGATGCACTCGACGGTGGTCGTCTTGCCCGCCCCGTTGGGCCCCAGCAGTCCAAAAATCTCTCCGGTTCCGACCTCGAAGCCGATGTCGTCAACAGCAGCCAGTTTGCCGTACCGCTTGACGAGGTTGCGAACGACAATTGCATAAGTGTGATTGCTCATGGTTGGATGTATAAGATCAAGAATGAAGGTTGCGCGGCGCTCACAGCAACCTCCGCAGATCGAAGTGTCGGAGCACTCCGGCCACCGCGCGCAGTTTATGCCCAAGGCTCTTCGTCGTCAGCAGGGCCATGAGACCGGCGAACAGGCGATACGAATCGCGGTCGTAGCCGTACCACCATGGCCGCTTGAGCGGGAGCGCCTCATGCGTGATCGCTTGCGGGGTCACAAACGTCATCAGGCCCTCGCGCCCTTGCAGGCGCCCAAAGCCGGTCTCCTTCGTGCCGCCCCACGGAATGTCGGGACAGCCCGCCGCCGAGACGTGGTCGTTGATGGAGACGACGCCGGTGTTCAACTGCATGGCCAGTTGGCGGGCACGCCCGACATCTTTCGTCCAGAGGCTCGCCGTCAGCCCCCACACGCTATCGTTCGCCAGCCGGATGGCTTCGGCGGCATCCTTAACAGGCTGGATAGGCAGTACCGGCCCAAAGGTTTCGGCCCGCATCAGTTCAACATCCGGCGGCACGTCGCTCAACACCGTCGGCGGGAAGAACCAGCCCGGCCCGGCCGCGCCCCCGGCCAGCACCTTCGCGCCGTGCGCAATCGCTTCCGCGACCTGCCGCTGGACAATCGCCATCTGCCGTTCGTTGTTCATCGAGCCGATCTCACTGCGCTCCAAATCTTCCCCGACGCGCAGCGCCTTGACCTGCTCGACGACCAGACGGCTAAACGGCTCCATCACCGATTCGGCCACATAGACCCGCTCGACCGACGCGCAGACCTGCCCCGCGCACGTCAAGCCGCCCCAGACGATACCAGTCGCGGCGTGTCGGAGGTCGGCGTCCTCCAGCACAATCGCCGCGTCCTTGCCGCCCAGCTCCAGCGTGACCGGCGTCAGGCTTTGCGCCGCATCGGCCATGACGCGGCGGCCGGTGGCGGTACTGCCTGTGAAGACCATCTTGTCCACGCCGGCTTTCACGATGGCCGCCCCCACACGACCGTCGCCGTGCGCCATCTGAAAAAGCCCTTCGGGTAAGGTAAGCTTGGCGACCAATTGCCGGAGCCAGTCCCCGCTTAGCGGCGTGAACTCGCTGGGCTTGGCAATGACCGCGTTGCCCGCCACCAGCGCCGAGAGCGCCGGCCCGGCCATGAGCCAAAACGGGTAGTTCCACGGCGCGATGACCCCCACCACGCCGTACGGGCGATGAACGATCCGCCCGCGCTTGCCCATCAGCCACGTCATCCAGTAGTCGGGCAGTGGCTCATCCCGCAGGGTTCGCGCGGCCTTGTCTGCAAGATAGTTGATATGCATCATGGTCGGGAAGATTTCGCTGGAGAGAGCCTCGACCTTCGGCTTGCCGCACTCGCGCGAAATCGTATCGGCCACCGGCTCCATCAGATCGTACAGATGGTCAGCCAGGGGGCGCAGGCGCCGGGCGCGTTCAGACACCGCGCGCGTCGCCCACTCGCCCTGCGCGGCGCGCGCGCGCTCGACCATCAACGGCACATCTTCGACATCCGTGACCTTGACGCGGCCCACCTCCTGTCCGTTGGTCGGGTTATGAGAAATGAGCTCGCCGTTCGCGAAGATGATTTTGGAAGGCATCATCGGGTCTATTCCTTCATGCGATATGGCCCAGAGGTGTGGTCAGATTGATGCGCGGAGCATTTCGCCGCCTCGGGCAGCGACCACACGACAGATGACCGAGAAGCATTATACAGCCGTTGTGATATAATCGCCCCACGTCCAGAGCCCCGGTCGCCGTCGTTGCGCCGTGTTTCTCCCCTCGCCCAACCTTGGGAGAGGGGTTGGGGGTGAGGGGATGGCCAGCATAAGGAGAAACGAGACAATGAGCGGGAACATCCAGCGGTGGGGTCTGATGATCGTCGCGGCGCTCTGGCTGGCGGCCTGCGATGGCGGCACTCCCCAGCCATCTCCACTGCCGCCGACGGCCGTGCCCAGCCCGACACTCACCGCAACGCCAGCGCCTACCGCGACGCCCACGCAGACCCTGACTCCCACCAACACCCCCGCGCCAACGCCCACCTTCACGCCGACCCCTAAGCCGCTAAACCCGCTCGCGATTGAACGGATGCGCCAACAAGCGTACCCCGGCAGTGCACTCGTGATAGAGCAGACGCTGGCCCCGGGCGCGAACTATGAGCGGTATATCGCGTCCTACAAATCGGAGGGGTTGAAAATATACGCCCTGCTGACCGTGCCGCGAGGCGACAAGCCGCAGAGCGGGTGGCCGGTGATCGTTTTCAACCACGGCTTCATTCCGCCAGCGGAGTATCGCACCACCGAACGGTATGTGGCTTACGTGGATACGTTTGCCCGCAACGGCTACATCGTCTTCAAGTCCGACTACCGCGGGCACGGCAGTTCCGAAGGGCGGGCCACCGGCGGCTACGGCACGCCGGACTACACGGTTGACGTGCTGAACGCCGTCTCATCCATCAAGCAGTTTAAGGATGCCGACGCCAGCCGCATCGGGATGTGGGGGCACTCCATGGGGGGACAGGTCACATTGCGGGCGATGGTGACGACGCGCGACGTGCGCGCCGGGGTCATCTGGGCGGGCGTGGTGGACTCCTACGCCGACCTGCTTGCGAATTGGGGACGGGGCGGCACCGGCGGCGCGCCGAACCCCGCGCCAGTTCGGGGCTGGCGCTCGTCGCTGGTCGAGGAATATGGCTCGCCGGAGCAGAACCCGCAGTTCTGGGACTCGATTTCTCCCAACGCCTATCTGAAGGATCTGTCCGGGCCGGTGCAACTGCATCACGGCACCGCCGATACGTCGGTACCGATCCGCATGTCAGAGAATCTGGCGCGGCAGATCAAGGCGGCGGGCAAGTCGGTCGAGTATTTCGTCTATCCCGGCGACGACCACAACATCTCGGCGAGTTTTGTGCTGGCTATGCAGCGCTCCGTGGCGTTCTTCAACCAGTACGTGAAACCGTAAGGTCGGCGGGTTAGTTTGCCTGCGGGAAGTTGAGCGCAAGGCCGCTCTGCGTGTCGAACACGAGCAGGGGCTGTTTTTCGGCGGCGACATAGAGGCGCTTGCCGTCGCCGCTCAACCCTAGCGCGCTGATCCTCCCGTTAATCAGGAACGGGCCATCCACCTCGCCGGATGCGGTGTCGTACACCCACACATCCAGCCCGCTGGTGAAATAGAGCTTCGAGCCGTCCTTCGAGACGACACTGCGGCTGAGCTGGCTCTGCGGGTTGGATGCGTTGGCCGCCCCAAAAGACCGCGGCTGGAAGGTCGCGCGGCGCGTGACGCTGCGACTGCTCAGGCTGATCTCCGCCACCACGCCGAGGACGGCGTTCGCCGCAAAGAGCCTCCAACCGCTTGGCGCGAGTGCGAGCGAGTAATACTTCAGCTGGTTGAAATCGCCGCTGCCGGACGGCAAATCAATACACACTGGATATTTATCCGACAGGTCAAGGGTGTGGACAAAGGCGGTGTTGCGCAACGTGCTCAGGTAGAGCGTCAGCAGCCAGCGGCCGTTGGGCGAGGCCAGCCCGTCCCAGGCCAACCCTGCCATCACCTCGTCGGTCGCGGATTTGTCCCTCAGCGCGCCGGGCACCAGCGACTCTATCCTCAAATCAAACAGGCGGATCAGGTAATGGTTGGGGTTGACCGCAGGCAGGTGCTCGATGAGGAAGAGCGCATCGCCGGAGGGCGAAATGGTCTCCACCTCGAAGTTGCCGTCCAGCGTGAGCGTGTGCGCGGCCTGACCGCTGGCGGTGTCGAGGATTTGTATATCCGTCTTCCATGTCTTGGTTTTGGCCCACGCCTGCTGTTCATCCTCGCCCGGCACGCGGGTCATAGCCACCCAGCGGCCCGACCACGACACGCCAGTCAGCGCCCAGAGGCCATCAAAGGCGACGCGCTTTTCATGGCGGCCTGTGCCAAGTTCATAGATGCGGAGCAGGGTGCCCGTTTCAGTAGGCTGGGCGGCGTAGTAGTGCTTGCCATCGGGCGACGGGATGCCCGGCGGCAGTTTGAAGCGCGCGCGGCCGGTGGACATATCATAGGCGGTCATCTCGCCCTGCGCGTCGCCCGTATTCCTTACGAAAAATAGTTCAGAGGGCCACGCTTCGGGTAAGGCTGGCGCCACGGCGGTTTTGCCCGCCGGTTCTTCGACGCGGCTGGCGGCGGTGCTGGCCGACAGAGCAACCGGCGCGACCCCTTCATCGCGCTGGGGAGCAACGACGGCCAGCGGTTGGGCAGGCTGGCTGGTCAGGCCGCACGCCTGCAGGGCAATGACAAGCAGGACAGCGACCAGTCCGGCGAGAATGGCAAATGGACGCATCGGAACCTCCTCCTGATATGTGAGTCTGGCACTCTATCTGCCTGATATACAGCGGCGCGGGGCGGGAGGTTCCAGAGCGACGAATCTGGCAGTGGGGTTTTAACAGTGGTTTACATAAACTTTACCCTTTCTGCAGAGAGTAGGGGTTTGCAGAAAGTGAAAAGAAGGGTGGCGCGGCGGGGAGATTTCTTAAGTTTGCGCGACCTTACAGATTATTGAGCATTTTGCCGTGAAAGGCGTCGGAAAAGATCGTGGAATCGGGTAAATTAGACGGTTACGTCTGAGTAACTAACACTTTCATGTTCTGGACGAAACGCAGCATCCTGAGCCTGTCGAAGGATGCAGTAAAATCGGGCAACGCATGGTTCGACAGGCTCACCATGCTTGTCGTTTTAGCAAAGTGTTAGTTACTCAAACGGTTACGTTATCAAACCGGCGGCGCAGGTTCTATCAGCCAGCCGCGTAAGTTTGGTGTGCCCCAACCTGAATTTCATCGCGCGGTCTCGGGTATAACGCAGAATCATGGGTTTGCGGAAAAGAAATAGGACTTTCGCTTGAGCAAGTCGCATGGTAAGATGCAGCTATGATTACCAAACTTCAATATGTCGAGTATCTCATCAGTACGGTCGCCAACTTCACAGGCACACACCTCGCAGAGCACCTAGACGGCGTGAGCCA
>JACQEC010000360.1 GCA_016200765.1 Chloroflexota bacterium
TAA
This sequence comes from Chloroflexota bacterium, assembly GCA_016200765.1. GTDB lineage: Bacteria > Chloroflexota > Anaerolineae > JACRMK01 > JACRMK01 > JACQEC01. The sequence continues at coordinate 4 of JACQEC010000360.1, forward strand.
CGCTCGCCCTGCTTCGCCACGACCGGCGCCGGCAGGAACGGCTCCAGCGCCGCGACGACGGTGGTGCCGCACGCGCCCGGCCCGCCGCCGCCGTGCGGCACGGTGAAGGTCTTGTGCAGGTTGAAGTGCAGGATGTCGAAACCCAATTCGCCCGGCTTGCAGATACCCAGCAGGGCGTTCATGTTCGCGCCGTCGCCATAGACCAGCCCCCCGGCCTCGTGCACCATCGCGTTGACTTCCTCGATGTGCTGATCGAAGAGGCCGAGCGTGGAGGGATTGGTGATCATCAGCCCCGCCACCGTATCGTCCAGCACAGCGCGCAGGGCGTCGCGGTCCACGTTGCCCTGCGCGTCGGCCTTGACCGACACGACGCTGTAGCCGACCATCGCGGCGGTGGCGGGGTTGGTGCCGTGCGCGGAATCCGGCACGATGATCTTCTTGCGCCGGGTATCGCCGCGCGCGACGTGGTAGGCGCGAATCATCAGCACGCCGGTCAACTCGCCGTGCGCGCCCGCCGCCGGTTGGAGCGTGGCGTTGGCCATGCCGGCGATTTCGGCCAGTTGCTGTTGCAATTCGTAGAGCAGGCGCAGCGCGCCCTGCACGGTGCTTTCGTCCTGATAGGGGTGGATGCGCGCGAAGCCCGGCAGGCCCGCCACGGCGTCGTTGATCTTGGGGTTGTACTTCATGGTGCAGGAGCCGAGCGGGTAGAAGACGGTGTCCACGCTGAAGTTCAGCGCCGAGAGGTGCGTGAAGTGGCGCACCACGTCCACCTCGCTGACCTCCGGCAGAGGCAAGTCGGCGCGCACGAAGCCGTCCGGCAGAGGCGCGGGCGGCACATCCAGCGCGGGCAAATGCGCGCCCGTTCGGCCCGGCGATGAGAGTTCAAAGATGAGAGGTTCGGTCATTGAATGTCCCTGTTCCCTATTCGTTGTCAATGGGTCTCTGTCATCCAGTCCTGCACGTTCAAGCCATTCACGAACTGAAAGTGATGGTCGGCGGTTAGCAAGATCAACCCGTGTGTGCGCGCGACGGCGGCGATCTGAACATCCAGCGATGGAATCGGGCGGCCTATCGCCTTCTGCTCGGCTTGGATACGGCCATAGGTCTGAGCAACAGCCTCGTCAAACGGCCAGACCCGGAACGCGCCCAGCAGGTCAAGCAACTGTTGCATGTTTCGATGCTGGCGCTGACTGGCGTAGACGGCATGATATAACTCGCCCAGTACGGTGACTGAAATGGCGAACTGCTCGCCGCTTGACCGCGCCTGCTCGATACGTGAGACAAGTTGAGCGTCGTTGGCCATCACACGGCTAGCATGATTGGTGTCAAGAAGGTAGTTCGACATCTTCTTCTTCCAAATCCAATTCGCGCGCGTCTTGGATTTCCTTCAAGATTCGCTCTAACTCGCCCGGCTCGAAGATGAGCGGGCCAACCCGCTCTAACGCTTCCAGAATGGCTTCGGGCGAGCCTCTCGGCGGGCGGCGCTGGCTGTAGTGGCTGTCCAGATAGCCCGCAAAGTCGAGCAGTTCGTACACCTTCTCGGTCGGCAGTTCGCTGGCCGTTTCGGCCAGTTTGTCAATCAACTGCTCTTTCGCCGTGCGTTCCTTGATCGCTTCCATTTGCCACCTCCCTCTGTGATCCCGTATCTCCTGTTTACATCTCCACCAGCACCCGCATCGCCGCGCTCAACCCCGCGCCCGGCTGTAACTCGTGCTCCGCGACGAGCAGGGCCGACTCAATCGCGCCCAACGTGGCGAGGATGTCGTTGGGCATGACCGTGCCCATGTGTCCGACGCGGAAGTAGGGCTTCAGGCGCGGGTGGATGCCCATGGCAATCGTGACGCCGTGCGCGCGCACGTGCTGGATCATGCTCCCATCCACGCCCGGCGGGAAGTAGGCGCAGGAGAGGGTCGGCGCGGCGATTTCGGGGCGCAGGGGCACCTGGCGCAGGCCCATCGCGTCGAGGCCGGCCTTGAACGCCCGGCTCAAGATCGCATGGCGGCGCACGCGCTTCTCCATCGTCTCGGCCAATATTTGCTTCAGGCTCTCGTGCAGACCGCAGATCATGTTGACCGGCGGGGTGGCGAAGTAGGCGACCTTGCGCGCTTCCATGGCCTGCATCACGGGCAGCCAGTTCAGGGCATCGCAAAAGAAGTTGCGGACGGGCTTGCGGCGCTTGCGAATCGTGTCCAGCGCGCGCTCGCTGGTCCAGCAGAGGGCCAGCCCCGGCGGCACGCCAAACGCCTTCTGCGAGCCGGTCATGTAGAGGTCAACGCCCCACTCGTCGCACTTCACCTCGACACCCGCCGCCGCGCAGACGCCATCTACAACCACCAGCGCGCCGTAGCGCCGCGCCAGCTTCGAGACCGCCGTCACATCCACCTGCACATCGGTCGAGGTGTCCACGTGCACCATCTCGACGAACTTGTAGCCGCCCTTTTGTAGTTCGGCCTCCACCGCGTCGAGCGAGATGGTGTCGCCCGGCGGCGCGTTCAGCACGGTGATCTGCGCGTCGTAGCGCTCGCAGATTTGCTGAAAGCGGTAGGCGAAGACGCCCGTATCAATCAGCAGTACCTTATCGCCCGGCTCGATCAGGTTGGCCGCGCCGAACTCCAGCGCCAGTGTGCCGGAGCCGGCGATGATGTAGGGCGCACCGGCGCGCGCGCCCAGCACGACGCGCATCCCTTCAAGCGCCGCGCCAAACGCCTCAACCACTTCCGGCGCGGCCTGACTGCGCACCGGCGCGGATATGGCGCGCAGGACGGCGGGGTCCACCATCGTCGGGCCGGGGATCATTAACAGGTCACGTTCGGGCATGAGACTCCTTAATATACCGCTGGAATATATCGGCGGTTGAAACCGCGTCTATAGGGCTGAAGCCGGCCGTCCGCCTGCGCGGACGGGAGGCGATACGGATGACGGCTCCAGCTCCTCAAAGGTTTGTTCGAGTTCATCGGTGAGCCGGTTGGCGGCATGATGCTCTTTCTGCCGTTTGATGTAGTCAGCCACTTGATCCACATCCGACCGGCTAACCGTAAACGCTCCATAACTGCCCTGCCATTTGAATACTTCGCCTGGCTTCAATTCCTCGTTGACAAAGTGTGAAGAAACCCCCTTCAATTGCTTGACCAGATCGGCGATGCTGATGGTGCTGGGGAGCATCACCAGCACATGCATATGATCCGCGGTCCCGTTGAGCGCCACCACAAGGCATCCCTGTTTGCGCGCCTCACTTTCGATATTGCGATGCAAGCGTCGCTCAATATCGGATCCGATCAGAGGCAGTCTATCCCACGTCGCCCACACCAGATGCACATACAAACAGAGTTTATTACGCCTCATCGCCCTACGCTCCCCGCACCACCTGTCGCTATTAAGTGCGGCTTCTTCCTAATGCTCTCCCCGTCCGCGTAGGCGGACGGCCGGCTTCAGCCCTCCAGGCGCGGTTTCAACCGCCGGCCTCTCTCCGGGTTTTCAACCGCCGGCTTTGAGCGCCGCCACCAGCGCGTCAATATCTTCCTTCGTGTGCAGTTCGGTCACGCACAACAGCATCGTGTTCGCCAGTTCCGGGTAGCGCCGCGAGAGGTCGTAGCCGCCGATGATGTTCTGCTTCAGCAGGGCGGCGTTGACCTCGGCGACCGGCTTAGGACAGCGCACGGCGAACTCTTTGAAGAAGGGCGCGTCGAAGGCCGGCGCATAGCCGGGCAGTTTGGCGATTTCGCTGGCCGCGTAGTGCGCCTTGTGGTAGCACAACTCCGCAACCTGCTTCAGACCATTCTTGCCCACCAACGACAGATAGACCGTCGCCGCCAGCGCCATCAGCGCCTCGTTGGTGCAGATGTTGGAGGTGGCCTTCTCGCGGCGAATGTGCTGTTCGCGCGCCTGCAGGGTCAGCACGAAGCCGCGCTTGCCCTCCGAGTCCACCGTGCGGCCCACCAGCCGCCCCGGCATCTGGCGCATGTGCTCCTTGCGGCAGGCAAACATGCCCAGATACGGCCCACCGAAGTTCAGGCCCCAGCCCAGCGCCTGCCCCTCGCCCACAACGATGTCCGCGCCGAAGTCGCCCGGCGCCTTCAGCAGGCCCAGCGCAATCGGGTCCACGCTCGCGATAAACAGCGCGCCCTGCGCGTGGGCGATCGCGCCGAGCGCGCCGAGGTCCTCGACCGCGCCGAAGAAGTTGGGATACTGCGCGATCACGCACGCCGTCTGACCGTCCACCGCCGCGCGCAGGGCGTCGAGGTCACTGCGCCCATCCGCGCCGGCGGGCGTGGTCACAATCGGCAAATCCAGCCCTTGCGTGAACGTCTTCAGCACATCGCGGTATTCCGGGTGCAGGCCGGCCGAGACGACCAGTTTATCGCGCCGCGTCAGGCGCGCCGCCATCAGCGCGGCTTCCGCCGCCGCCGTCGAGCCGTCGTACATCGAGGCGTTGGCCGCGTCCATGCCGGTCAGCTGGCAGACGAGCGTCTGGTATTCGTAAATGGCGGTCAGCGTGCCCTGCGAGACTTCGGGCTGATAGGGCGTATAGGCCGAGTAGAACTCACCCCGCAGAATCAAGTGGTTCACGGCCGCCGGCACAAAATGCTGGTACGCGCCCGCGCCGAGGAAGTTCAGCGTGTGGGTGGTGTCGGCGTTCTGTTCAGCCAATCCTTGAAAATAGCGCGCCAACTCCATCTCCGACAGCGCGGGCAGAAGGTCTAAGGACGGGAAGCGTTTAGCAACGGGCACATCACCAAACAACTCATCTACGGACGACTTGCCGATGACGGCCAGCATCGCGGCGCGGTCGGCATCGGTATTCGGAATATAAGGCATGAGGTTCTCCGCAATGACGGTGGGGTTGCGCAATGGGTGATTGCGCGTCGTCGAGTGATGCTACAATGTTGTCAGATACGCATCGTAATCCGCCGCGCTCATCAGTTTGTCGAGCTCGGCGAGATTGGCGGCGCTCACCTTGATCATCCAGCCCTCGCCGTAGGGGGCCGCGTTCACCCACTCCGGGTTGTCGGCCAGCGCCTCGTTGACCGCAGTCACCTTGCCGCTGATGGGCGCGAACAGGTCGGATGCCGCCTTGACCGACTCGACCACGCCGAACACCTCAAACTGCACAACCGGCTTGCCGACCGCGTTGACCTCGACATAGACCACATCGCCGAGCGCGTGCTGGGCGTAGTCGGTGATACCGATGGTCGCCTCGTGGCCGTTCAGCTTGACCCACTCGTGATCGCGTGAATATCGTAAGTCTGCTGGACTGGGCATCGTTGTCTCCTCGTGTATAGTCTTTAAGTTTCCCGTCTTTTGCGCGAATAAAACGGCGTCTTCACGACCTGCGCGCGCGCCGGCCGGTCGCGGATCAGCACGTCCAGCGGCGTGCCGGGCGGGCTGTATGCCACCGGCACATAGGCCAGTGCGATGTTCTGGTTGAGCGAGATCGCGGGCGCGCCGCTCGTCACCTCGCCCGCCGGGGCGCCGCCGGCCTGCAGCGCATAGCCCGCGCGCGCGATGCCGCGATCCACCATCGCCAGCCCCACCAGTTTGCGCTTCAGGCCATCGGCCAGCGACTGCGTCAGCGCCGCCCGCCCGACGAATTCGCCCTTCTCCATCTTGATGAAGCGCTTGAGGTTCGCCTCAAGCGGGTTCGTATCGTCGTTCAATTCGTGGCCGTAGAGCGCCATCGCCGCTTCGAGCCGCAGGGTGTCGCGCGCGCCGAGGCCGCACGGCACTGCGCCGGCCTCCACCAGTCTCGTCCACAAGTCGGCTATGGCCTCACTGCGGACGGCAATCTCGACGCCGTCTTCGCCCGTGTAGCCGGTGCGCGCCACAAACGCCTCGTGGCCGGCGACCGTTGTATCGGCGCAGTGATAATAAGGGATCGTGTCAAAGTCGAGCGAGGTAAATTGCGAGAGGATAGCGAGCGCCTGCGGACCTTGCAGAGCGATCAGCGACCAATCCGCCGAGTCGTCGCGCAGGGTCACCGCGCCGCGTCCCGAGCCTGTCGAAGGGCCGCGCCGGTGCGCGTCCAGCCACTGCCAGTCTTTGTCGCGGTTGCCGGCGTTGACAATCGCCCAGTAGGCGTCGGCGCCGCGCCGGAAGATAATCACGTCATCCACCACGCCGCCGCGCTCGTTGCAGAGGAAGCCGTAGTGCGCCTGCCCGATCTTCAGTGCGGCCACGTCGTTGGTGAACACACTTTGCAAGAACGCCGCCGCGCCGGGGCCGCGCACGGCGTAGCGGCCCATGTGCGAGACGTCGAACAGCCCGGCGCGCTCGCGCACCGCCTTGTGCTCGGCGATGACGCCGCCGTACTGCACCGGCATCTCCCAGCCGCTGAACGGCACCATCTTTGCGCCCAGCGCCAGATGCGCGCCATGCAGAACCGTCCGCTTCAACTCGTCGCCCATGACCGACTCCATTCGATGAGTGAATCCCCTCACAACAAGGAAGCATCCCGAATGAAACCGGGCGGCATCGCCGGGCTGTGAGCAGTTCCCTAGACGCCGGGCTACGCGCACAGGAGGCGATTGCGCCCCGTTTGATTCAGGATGCTCGTCGTGGCTTGAAATTGACGCTAAAGCCTTGCCGTTGCTGCCTGCTCATCGCGTGTTTGATTGTAACATAAGATGCGTATCGCGCGAATTTACCTTGCGGCCAACGCAGGGCTCCTCAAAAGTCATAGTGCGGCATATCTTTGAGCACCCAGCATGGTGAGCCTGTCGAGCTATGCGGCGCGAGTCACGCGGGATGGCGGGCAAGCACCGCACCCTTCGACAAGCTCAGGGTGCTTTCGCTACATGGTGAGTGTGTCGAACCATTGGCTTGTCGAGGGGCCTTGCGGCCAACAGGGCTATGGCCCGGACAGACCGTAAGCATGTCGGAGGTCGCGCAGGTTTTGCGCTCGCCGCCGGGGATGCGGTACAATTCCGCCTATGACCCATACAGAGGTTTTGGTAATTGGCGGCGGCGTGATCGGCAGTTCTATCGCCTACCATCTCGCCCGCCGGGGGCATCAGGTGCTGGTCGTCGAGCGCGCCCAGATTGCGGTGGAGCCGGCCGCCTCATGGGCCAGCGCGGGCGGCGTGCGGCGGCAGGGACGCCACCCGGCGGAAGCCGCGCTGGCGATTGAGGCTGTCACCCACTGGCCGTACTTGGAGGCGGAACTCGACGCCGACGTGCACTACCGGCAGGGCGGCAACCTGTTGGTCGCCGAGAGCGCAGACGAGGCGGCGCAGTTGGCCGCGTTTGCGGCCCAACAGCGTGAGATGGGGTTCGCGGATGTGCGCTGGCTCGATCAGGCCGAAGTGCGCGAGTTGGTGCCGGGGATCGGCGAGCAGGTCGTCGCCGCCAGCACCAGCCCGGCCGACGGGCAGGCTGACCCCGCGCTGACCACGCGCGCCTTTGCCGCCGCCGCCCAGCACCTCGGCGCAACGTATTGGACGGAGACCCCCTGCCACGCGCTGGTGGTGTCCGGCTCGCGCGGCGCGATCCGCATCAGCGGCGCGCTCACCTCGCGCGGTGATGTAGCGGCGGAAGCGGTTGTGCTGGCGGCGGGCGCGTGGAGCGATGAACTGGCGGCGGGGATTGGATTGCGTCTGCCCATGCAGATGCACGCCTTGCAAATGGTGCGCTCGACCCCGGCGCCGACCGGCGTCTTGCGGCCGGTGATCAGCCCGATGGGGCGCGCGCTCTCGCTCAAGCAGTTGAACAACGGATCGTTCCTGTTAGGCGGCGGTTGGCCGGGCGATATCGCCGCCGACCGACACGGCTACACCCTGCGCCCCGCGAGCATCGCCGGAAACTGGGCCGCCGCCTGCGCTATCTTACCGGCGGTGGGCCGGCAACTGGTCGAACGCGCGTGGTGCGGGCTGGAAGCGATCAGCGCGGATGAGATTCCGTTGATCGGCCCGGTTGCAGGCTTTGAGGGCCTCACGGTTGCCGTTGGCTTCAGCGGGCACGGCTTTGCCATCGCGCCAGCGGTGGGGCGCGCCGTGGCCGACCAGTTAGCCGGTCAGCCGGTTCCAGAACTGGACGGCCTCAGTCCGGCGCGGATCGTTGAGCCAGCCGACGCGCAGCCCGCACCGCGATAACCGCTCTGCCCTTACGCGCGCCCGCGCACGCGGGGCTGGAAGTAGTAGCCCCACGGCGATGGCATCTCGCCGACCGGCACCTCGATGAGCGTAGGGCCAGACCGCTCAAGCCCGGCCCGCAGTGCGGCGTTCAATTCCGCCGGGTTCATGGCGCGCGCGCCCGCCGCACCGAAACTCTCGGCCAACTTGACGAAATCCGGGTTGTGCAGACGCGAGGCAATCACGCGGCCGCCGTAATCCTGTCGCTGGATGCGCATCACATTGCCGAAGGCGTTGTCGTTGATTGCACTTTTACAAAATAATCTACCGATGGCATACTGAGACCATTCTGAGTTGAGGAGGGAGAATGGAAGCCCAGCCGTTGGTGCTCAGCGCCCAGCAACGGGCCGAGTTGACCGCCCTGCGCGAACACGCCGCCAAACCTTA
>JACQEC010000382.1 GCA_016200765.1 Chloroflexota bacterium
CGTCTCCCCCGGAAAGCCGTAGGTCGTCAGCAACTCCCGCAGTTCCAACTCCACCAAATCCAGCAGTTCCGGGTCGTCCATCATGTCCACTTTGTTCAGAAAGACCACCATCGCCGGCACCTCGACCTGCCGCGCCAGCAGGATGTGCTCCCGCGTCTGGGGCATCGGCCCGTCCGGCGCCGAGACCACCAGAATCGCTCCGTCCATCTGCGCCGCGCCGGTGATCATGTTCTTGATGTAGTCGGCGTGGCCGGGGCAGTCCACATGCGCGTAGTGGCGCGCCTCGGTCTGGTATTCGACGTGGCTGATGTTGATGGTCACGCCGCGTTCGCGCTCTTCGGGGGCGTTGTCAATCTGGTCGTAGGCTTTGTACTCGGCCAGTTTCTTCAGCGCCAGCACTTTGGTGATGGCCGCCGTCAGGCTCGTCTTGCCGTGATCGACGTGCCCGATCGTCCCGACGTTGGCGTGCGGCTTCGTTCGCTCAAATCTCGCTTTGCCCATTCGATGACTCCACTCCGGATGATAAGATTATGCTTTCAGGTTTTCGACAGCCAAACACAACCTTGAATTTGTGATTGGAACGGCTTACAGCGCCCGGCTCTTTTCCCTCGGCCCGCCGCTCATCACCTTCTCGGCGACGTTGCGCGGCACTGGCGCATAATGCGCGAATTCCATCGTGAACGTTCCGCGGCCGCGCGTCATTGAGCGCACTGACGTCGCGTAGCCAAACATTTCGGATAGCGGAACCGTGGCATTGACGGCCTGCAAGTCGCCGCGCCGGTCCATGCCTGCGACCTGCGCGCGCCGCGCAGACAGGTCGCCGATCACCTCGCCGGTGTATTCCTCCGGCACGCTGACCTCGACCCGCATGATCGGCTCCAACAGCACCGGCCCGCCCTTCATAAAGCCATCTTTAACGGCCAGCGATCCGGCAATCTTGAACGCCATTTCGGACGAATCCACCTCGTGATAGGAGCCGTCCACCAACCGCACCAGAATATCTACAACCGGATACCCGGCCAGGATGCCGGCCTCCAGCGCCTCGCGGACACCCTTATCCACCGCCGGAATGAACTCCCTCGGAATCGCGGCGCCGCGAATGGAATCTTCAAACTCGTAGCCCTTGCCCGGCTCCTGCGGCTCCAGTTCCAGCACGACGTGGCCATACTGGCCGTGTCCGCCGGTCTGACGGCTGAAGCGCGCCTCCGCGCGGGTCGCGCGGGTGATAGTCTCCCGATAGGCGACCTGTGGACGGCCCACGTTCGCGCCCACGCGAAACTCGCGCAACATGCGGTCCACAATGACTTCGAGATGCAGTTCGCCCATGCCGGAGATGATGGTTTGCAGTGTCTGTTCGTCGGTGCGCACACGGAAAGTAGGGTCTTCTTCCGCCAGACGGCGCAGAGCCTCGCCCATCTTGTCCTGATCAATTTTCGTCTTCGGCTCGATGGCGATGTCAATCACCGGGATGGGAAACTTGATGGCCTCCAGCAAGATCGGCTTTGCGGCATCGCACAGCGTTTCGCCGGTAAATGTCTGCTTCAAGCCGACCACGGCGGCGATGTCGCCAGCCAGCACCGTCTCTACCTCTTCGCGGTGGTTAGCGTGCATGCGCAACAAACGCGCCACGCGCTCCTTCTCGTTCTTCACGGTGTTCAACACGTACGAGCCTTTGGTCAGCGTACCCGAGTAGACGCGCACGTAGGCCAGGCGGCCCACAAACTCGTCGGCCACAATCTTGAAGGCCAGCGCGGCCAGCGGTTGATTCTCGTCGGGCTTGCGGCTTTCTTCAAGCCCGCTATCGGGGTTCATGCCCTTGACGGGAGGAATATCCACCGGCGATGGCAGATAATCTATGACCGCGTCAAGCATCAGCTGGATGCCGCGATTACGCAGCGCCGCGCCGCACAATACCGGAATGAGCTTGTTGGCGATCGTCGCCTTCCGCAGCGCGCACTTCAACTCATCCACCGTTATCTCTGCGCCTTCCAGATATTTCATGGTCAGCGTTTCGTCCGTCTCGGCAATCTTCTCAATCATTCGGTGGCGCTTTTCGTCCACGATCTCTTTCATGGACGCGAGCACGTCGCTCCGCTCGGAGGTTGTGCCCAGTTCATCGGTGTAGATAATGGCTTGATTGGCCACAAGGTCAACCATGCCCTCAAAGCGCGATTCCGCGCCAATCGGCCACTGGATCGCCACCGGATTGCCGCCCAGCCGGTCCACAATCATGTTCAGCGTCCGCTCGTAATCCGCGCCTACCCGGTCCATCTTGTTCACGAAGCAGATGCGCGGCACGGAGAAGCGGTCAGCCTGCCGCCAAACCGTCTCCGACTGCGGCTGAACACCGGCCACCGCATCAAACACAACAACACCGCCATCCAGCACGCGCAGACTGCGCTGTACTTCGGCGGTGAAGTCAATATGACCGGGAGTATCAATCAAATTGATCTGGTGATCGCGCCAGTGGCACGTGGTCGCGGCGGCGGTAATGGTAATGCCGCGCTCGCGTTCCTGCGGCATCCAGTCCATCGTCGCCGCGCCCTCGTGCACCTCGCCCAGACGGTGAATCTTGCGCGTATAGAACAGGATGCGCTCGCTGACGGTCGTCTTGCCCGCGTCAATGTGGGCAATAACTCCCAGATTTCGGATTCGCTCTAACGGTACTTCTCGTTTCATGACCAGACTTTCAAGTTTCCACGGGCGTCGAGCGCCTAGACGGCGCCCGTCGCCATTCGCTCTACCACCTAAAGTGGCTGAAGGCTTTGTTCGCCTCCGCCATCTTATGGGTTTCTTCCTTCTTCTTGATCGTGTTGCCCGTATTCTGGGCCGCGTCCATCAACTCGCCCGCCAGCCTTTCGGCCATAGACTTGCCCGGGCGGTTGCGCGCCGCCTGTATCAGCCAGCGCATGGCCAGCGCGTTCCGGCGCTCGCCCCGAATCTCCATCGGCACCTGATAGGTCGCGCCGCCCACGCGCCGCGGGCGCACTTCCAGCATCGGGCTGGCGTTGCGCACGGCCTGCTCAAACACCTCCAGGCCGGGTTTCTTCAAGCGCGACTCCGCGATCTCCATCGCCCGGTACAGGATCCCCAGCGCCGTGCTGCGCTTGCCCTGCACCATCAGCCGGTTGACGAACCGCGAGACCGACTCGTTGCGAAATTTCGGGTCCAGTTTGAGTGAGGTATTCTTTTTGAAACCTTTGCGAGGCATCTCAGGCTCCTAAAAAAAAGGCAAAAAATTCCCTTCGTGGTAGGGGTGTCCCACATTTGACGCAATATCACGGGTGCTGCACCAACTCGGTTCGAAACACCCCACGCGAAGGGAATCGTCAATCGCTTGATACCGACGTCTGGCGGCCTACGCTCAAGTAGCCACCACGGCCGCCTTCGGCCGCTTCGATCCGTACTTCGATCGTCCCCGCCGACGCTTCTCAATCCCGTTCGTGTCCAGCGTGCCGCGCACAATGTGATAGCGCACACCCGGCAAATCCTTCACGCGCCCGCCGCGAATCAACACCACCGAGTGCTCTTGCAGGCTGTGGCCTTCTCCGGGAATATACGCCGTCACTTCGAGCCCGTTCGTCAATCGCACGCGGGCAATCTTCCGCAACGCCGAGTTAGGCTTCTTCGGCGTGGTGGTCTTCACCTGGGTGCAGACGCCGCGCTTTTGCGGCGCGCCCTTTGTGCGGAGGGTGCGCCGGTTGGTGTGCGCGTTAAACGTCCAGCTCAACGCCGGCGCTTTGGCCTTGATAATCTTCGATTTTCGGCCCTTCCGCACCAATTGATTGATGGTCGGCAAATTGCTCCCTCCGAGTTGCCCCTCGCCGGTAGCCGGCGCTGAGCCGCGACAAAAAAATCGTTGCGCCTAGCTTTGCAGGCCCAACATCAAGCGATTGTAATCGCAAACCAATTTCGTGTCAAGAATCACTGTCCGAGAATCTTGGCCGATCCGGATAATTCATCATACCCAGCGCCATGCGCGCCGCCGGCTTCTCTTCCTGCTCCTTGCCAAACTGCACCGCACTGCCCTCGCGGTCAAACACTTCGACCGCCAGACCGAGCGACTGCAACTCCTTGACGAGCACGCGGAACGACTCCGGAATGCCCGGCTCCTCGATGGCGTCACCCTTGACAATAGCCTCGTAGGTCTTGACGCGCCCGGTCACATCGTCCGATTTGACCGTCAGCATCTCCTGCAAGGTGTGCGCCGCCCCGTAGGCTTCCAGCGCCCAGACTTCCATTTCGCCGAAGCGCTGGCCGCCAAACTGCGCCTTGCCGCCCAACGGCTGCTGGGTCACCAGCGAATAAGGGCCGGTTGAGCGCGCATGAACCTTATCCTCGACAAGGTGCGCCAGTTTCATGATCTGCACGACGCCCACCGTCACCGGGTGGTCATATTTCTCGCCGGTCTGTCCATCGCGCAGAATGGTCTTGCCTGAGGTCGGCACTGGCAAACCCGTCTGGAGGCTTATTTTCGCGGCTTCGGCAGCCAGATTCGTATCGGGCTTTACCTCAAATCCGCGGTCAGCCAACCATAGCTTGAGGCAGGCCTCGATAGCCTTGTCCGCCGAAGCATACTGCCCGCTGCCGCCCTGCGTTTCGTCTCCGTACGCCAGTATTTCATCGGGCGCATAGCCCTTCTCGCGAAGCCAGTGCGCCAGATACGTCCGCCGGCTCTCATGGTACGACCCGTACTGAATGCTCGGGTCAATTTGCTGGAGGTGCTTCAGATATTGGAGCCGCGCCTCGTTGTCGTCGGCCAGCCGCTCGGTCTCATAGCCCTCTGCGCTGAGCCACTCCCACTCGCGCTCCGTCAGGTCGCTCCACGCACGCTCAACCAGCCACGAGCGCGCCAACTCGCCTTCAATCTGGATTTCGCGCGCGCCATCAAACGTCGGCGAGATGGCGCGGAAGCCCAGGCGATCCGCCGCCCAGCCCAGATGGGCTTCGAGAATCTGGCCGATGTTCATGCGCGGGATCACGCCCAGCGGGTTTAGAATAATCTGCACCGGCGTGCCGTCTTCCAGATACGGCATATCCTCAACCGGCACTACGCGGCTGACCACACCCTTGTTGCCGTGGCGGCCCGCCATCTTGTCGCCCTCGGTCACCTTGCGCCGCTGGGCGATCGAGATACGCACAAGTTTGTCCACGCCCGCGGCCATATCCGGGTGCTCGTCGCGCGTGAAGATTTTGATGTCGACGACCTTGCCCTTCTCGCCGTGCGGCAGTCGTAGCGACGAATCTTTAACCTCGCGCGCCTTCTCGCCGAAGATCGCGCGCAGGAGCTTCTCTTCAGGGGTCAGTTCGGTCTCGCCCTTCGGCGTGATCTTGCCGACCAGAATATCGCCCGGCCCCACATCCGCGCCAATGCGCACAATGCCTTCTTCGTCGAGGTCCTTGAGCGCGTCCTCGCCCACGTTGGGGATGTCACGGGTGATCTCCTCGGGCCCGAGCTTGGTGTCGCGCGCCTCAAGCTCATGTTTCTCGATGTGGATGGAGGAAAACTTGTCGTCGCGCACCAGCTCCTCGCTAACCAACAGCGCGTCTTCAAAGTTCCCGCCGCCCCACGATTGGAACGCCACCAGAATATTTTGCCCCAGCGCCAATTCACCGGATTGCGTCGAGGACGAGTCGGCAATCGCCTGCCCTTGCTCCACCCACTGCCCCTTTTCGACAATCGGACGCTGGTCAATACAGGTGCTCTGATTCGAGCGATTGAAGCGGCGCAGGTCGTAGGTTCGCACCCGGCTCTCGCTCTTGACCTTGATGCTTTTCGACGTGACGCTGACGACCGACCCGGCCTCCTCGTTGATAATGACCTGGCCGGAGTCGAGCGCGGCAATGCGTTCCATGCCGGTGCCGACATTCGGCGCTTCCGGCTTCAGCAGCGGCACCGCCTGCCTCTGCATATTCGAGCCCATCAGCGCGCGGTTGGCGTCGTCGTGCTCCAGAAATGGAATCAGCGCCGCCGACACCGAGACGATTTGCTTCGGCGAAACGTCCATAAAGTCAATCTTGTCGGGCGTTTCCTCGACAAAATCTTGCCCGCGCCGGCATGAGATGCGCGGCTCAATAAACATGCCCTGCGCGTCCAGTTGTGAATTAGCCTGCGCGATCGTATAGTGCTCTTCCTCATCTGCGCTCAGGTGCTCGACCTCTGTGCTGACAACCGGCACAATTTTGATCTCGTCCATCGGCAGTCGGCGCAACTGGCGCGCCTGCGCCGCGTCTATAACGCGCCCGGCCTCCACAATCACGCTTCCTGCCTCGTCCGCGATGGGTTCAAACAGGCGCTTGCCCACCGCCGATAGGCCGTCGTTTTTGACGCTCTTAATGATCTTCCGGTATGGCGTCTCGATAAAACCAAACTGGTTGACTTTCGCATAGGTCGCCAGTGAGCCGATCAAGCCGATGTTCGGCCCTTCCGGCGTCTCAATCGGGCAGATGCGCCCGTAGTGCGAGTGGTGCACGTCGCGCACGTCGAAGCCCGCCCGCTCACGGCGCAAGCCGCCGGGACCCAGGGCAGATAGGCGTCGCTTGTGCGTCAGTTCATCCAGCGGATTCGTCTGTTGCATGAACTGTGACAACTGCGAGCCGCCGAAGAACTCACGGATAGCGGCCACCACCGGGCGGATGTTCACGACCATCGCCGGGGCGACCTGTTCGGGGTCGCGTATTGACATGCGCTCGCGCACAACACGCTCCATCCGCAATAGGCCGATTCGCAACTGGTTTTGGATCAACTCGCCCACCGTCTTGATGCGGCGATTGCCAAGATGGTCAATGTCGTCGGCGTGCTCGATCCCGTTGTTGACCCGGATCATCGTCGCCACGACCCCGGCCAAATCCTCTTTGGTCAGCGTCCGATGGGTCAGCGGCTCGTCCAACCCCAGTCGCTTGTTCAGCTTATAGCGGCCCACTTTGCCCAGATCGTAGCGGCGGTGATTGAACAACAGCGACTGCATAAACGCCTTGGCGTTGTCGAGTGTCGGCGGGTCACCGGGTCGTAGCTTGCGGTAAAACTCTAACAGTGCGTCATCCACGCTCTTGGTCGGGTCGCGCTTGATGGTCTCTTCGAGATAACGGTGATCCGGCGCGGTGTCTACTTCGGCGAATTGTGCCATTAGTTCTTCGTCAGCGCCAAAGCCAACCGCCCGCAGTAGAACGGTCGCCGGTATCTTGCGTTTGCGGTCAACCTTCACCGAAAGCAAGTCGCGCTTTGAAGTCTCAAACTCCAGCCAGGCGCCGCGGCTGGGGATCAGTTTCGCCATCGCCAGTCGGCGGCCCGTTGTGCGATCCTCGTCGGCCTGAAAGTACACACCCGGCGAGCGGATCAATTGCGAAACGACGACGCGCTCCGCCCCGTTCACCACGAACGTGCCGTTCTTCGTCATGAGCGGGAAGTCGCCCATAAACACTTCAGACTCGACGATCTCGCCCGTCCCCTTGTTGAGCAGCCTCGTCTTGACATACAAGGGCGCGGCGTAGGTCATGTCTCGCACACGACATTCCGTCTCGTTATACTTCGGGTCCTCAAAGCGATAATCGTCGAAAGACAGCTCTAAATTCTTATTGAAGCTAGTGATCGGAGAGATTTCTTTCAGGAGCTCCTTCAACCCCTCTTGCCGAAACCACTCGAATGAATTGAGTTGAACTTCGATTAACGTCGGTAGTGGGTGTACGTCGGGAATACGCGCGTAGGACTTTGTTGGCAGACCACCATTAGGCGCACTATTAGACATGGTTGACTGCACCTCCAGGAATCAAGTTAGACGAGACAGTCTTATCAACTGAGTTGGGTCTGTTTTGACTGGTTTCAGCGGTACGGCAAACGCGGGCGCTAAACGATGATTCGAGTTTCTCGGTGCGGGGCCAGGGCGCCTGCCTGCTTCGCGCGATCTCGTGCAAAAAACACAGGGACCGGTTTGGCCCCGCCTCGCTTTGTCTGATTACAGATACGAACAGCGGGGATTGGTATCCGAGTTGCTAAGATAACGACTACAGCAAGAACGTATTATAGACAGCAGTCGGGATTTTGTCAAACGCGTTATTTTCGGCATTCAGGCCGCGCTTTCGATTTGACACTATCCCTCATTTCATGGTACAAGTAGATAACTTATTAGGACTTTCGCTTGAGCAAGTCGCATGGTAAGATGCAGCTATGATTACCAAACTTCAATATGTCGAGTATCTCATCAGTACGGTCGCCAACTTCACAGGCACACACCTCGCAGAGCACCTAGACGGCGTGAGCCA
>JACQEC010000375.1 GCA_016200765.1 Chloroflexota bacterium
TGTGCGATGGGCGAAGGCGGCGTGAGCAACACGTCCTACCGGTCGGCGCACGGCCGGGTGCTGCGGCACGAGGGGCTGATTCAGGCGGGGCAGGCGGAGGTCTGGCAGACGCTGACGACGACCGAGGGCTTGCGCAAGTTTGTCGCGCCGGTCGTGCGGTTGGATTTTCGGGTCGGCGGGGAGTGGGAGGCGAGCTACAACCCCGCGGCGCAGATCGGCGACCCGGCGAATATTGTCAACGAGGTGCTGTGTTATTTGCCGATGGAGATGCTGGCGATTCGTATCAAGCGCACGCCGCCGGGATTCCCCAACGCGCGAGTGGGGCTGGGGCTGTGGACGGTGATGCAGTTGCGGCTGGTGGGCGAGCGGCAGACACACTTCACGCTTTCGATGCTGGGTTGGCCGGACGAGCCGGAGGCCGAGGCGGTCTATGCGCTGTTTGAGCGCGGCAACGCGTACACACTGGCGCAGTTGCAGAAGGTCTTTGCCGCGGCGCGCGCCGGGTCGGGTTGAGGCGGGTGGTGGGCGAGCGGCCGTTTGCCCCTACGGCTTGCGCGCGCGGATGAAGAGGCTGGGCGTCCACGGCCAGACCGCCCCGGCGCGTTGGAGCGCGCGGTCGGCGGCGACGAGCAGGCCGAGCGGCACGAGCCGCTTGAGGGACGTTACGCGGAAGTGCGAGACCGCCCGGCGCGCCTCTACCTTCAGCCCGGCTTGCTGGAGTGCGCGCTCTATCCAGCGCGGGTGAAAGTCGAAGTTGAGCGCGGCAAACTCATACGGGTCGGGCGAGAACGGGTTGGCGCGCTGGCTCCCGACCGTGATCGGGGGCTGGCGGTTCAGCAGGTAGCGGGCGATGGCCTTCAGGTGGCGCTTGCTGGCAAATTCGGTGACGTAAGTGCCGCCGCGGCTTAACACGCGGGCGATTTCGGCGAAGGCAGCAGGCACATCCACCAGATGGTGCAGGACGCGCACCGAGACGACCTGATCCATCGCGCCAGCGACGAAGGGCAGGGCATAGGCATCGGCGACGATAAAAGTAAAGCACGGGTCGCCGCCCAGCCGGTCGCGTGCCTGCTTGATTTGCGAGAAGGCTCTATCGCTCAAAATAACGTGTTGACATCCAGCATAGAGGTCGGCGAGGCGGCCATAGCCGGAGCCCAATTCCAGCAGGCGGCGGCCTTTGGCGGGCAGGAGGCTATGCAAGGCGGCGCGCTCGACGCGGTCTTCGTACTCGCGGCCTTGCCCCTCCCAGAAGTCGGCGCGGTAGGTGGAGCCTTCGTAGTCACAAAATTGTTTCACGTTTTACAAAATTGGCGCATAGCGTTGCCCGGATCGTCCGGCGTCGGTGTCCTGTCTGGGTTGCAATTGTTTCACGTTTTACAAAATCAGCGTGCGGTGGTGCAGGCGTGAGCCTTTATCCGCTAATCCGCTATCATCATCCGTTGATAGCCCATCAGCGCCCTTTACGCTCGACGATGGCCTGATACACGCCGTCCAGCTCCTCGTCGGAGAAGAACTGGATAATCAGCCGTCCGCCGCCGGAACGATTGCGCTGAAGCGTGACCTTCGTGCCCAGCGCGCGGCGGAACTGCTCCTCCAGATGCCTTCCCTGCGGGTCGCGCGGTGGGCGCAGGCTCCCTTCGACAGGCTCAGGGCGCGGCCTCGCGCGCCGTGACCGGCGCAAACGGGCGCCCGGCTCGGCCTGCTCCTCTGCCTGCCGCACCGATAACCCCTGCTCAATGATCTGCTGTAACAAGGCCAACTGCTCGGCGGCGGTTTCCAGCCTCAACAGCGCCCGCGCGTGCCCCTCGCTGATCTGGCCGTCGCTAAGGGCGCGCTTCGCCTCCTCCGGCAGTTTCAGCAGGCGCACCGCGTTGGCCACGGCCACGCGCCCCTTGCCGACCTTTTGTGCGACCTGTTCCTGCGTCAGGTCAAACGCATCCATCAGCGTGCGGTAGGCGGCCGCCTCTTCCAGCGGGTCGAGGTCGGCGCGCTGGATGTTCTCCACCAGCGCCAGTTCCAGCATCTCCTGTGTCGTCGCCTCGCGCACCACCACCGGCACCGTCGCCAGTCCGGCGAGGCGCGCCGCCCGCCAGCGCCGTTCCCCGGCGATCAGTTGATAGCTATCCAGTGGAGCCTTCGCCTGTGTCACCACCAGCGGCTGGATCACACCGTGCGCGCGGATGGACTCCGCCAGCTCGTTCAGCGCATCTTCGGACAGATGCTGGCGCGGTTGGTGCAGGTTCGGCACGATGCGCTCAATCGCAACCACCTGCACGCCGTCTTCGGCGCTCGGCGGTGGGATCAGCGCCTCCAGCCCGCGCCCCAAGCCATGCTTTTTGGTCATACGAGTTCTCCAGAGGACTGTGGTGGGGTGAGGGTAGGCTGTGGAAGCCGGGCCGCGTCCTGAGCCTGTCGAAGGGCCGCGTCATGAGCCAGCAGTTCGTCGGCCAGCGCGCGGTAGGCCTCCGCGCCCTGTGACGACGGCGCGTAAGCCGTGATCGGCTGGCCGAAGCTGGGCGCCTCGCTCAGCCGGACACTGCGCGGGACCACCGCCTTGAAGACCCGCTCGCCAAAATGTTTGCGGACTTCGGCGATGACCTGCTGTGACAGGTGTGTGCGCGCATCGGCCATGGTCATCACCAGCCCGCTGATCTTGAGCGATGGGTTCACTCTGCGCCGCACGAGCTCGATGGTGTTGGTTAACTGCGACAAGCCCTCCAGCGCGAGGTACTCGCACTGCACCGGGATGATCACGCCTTCCGCCGCCGCCAGCGCGTTGAGGGTGAGCAGGCCAAGGCTGGGCGGGCAGTCAATCAGGATGAAGTCGTAGTGCCCGGCGATAGATTGCAGGCTGTCGCGCAGGCGGTACTCGCGGCGCGGCACGCCCACCAACTCCACCTCCGCGCCGGACAGCGCGGCGTTGGATGGCACGAGATCAAATCCCAGCCAGTTAGTCAGCGTCACCAGTTGATCCAACGGCGTATCATCCAGCAGGCCGTCATAGATGGACCGCTGGACATCGCCCCGGTTGATGCCAAGCGAGCTGGTCGAGTTGGCCTGCGGATCGAGGTCAACGAGCAGGACATGCCGGCCCTTTTCAGCCAGCGCCGCGCCGAGGTTTACGGCAGTGGTCGTCTTGCCGACGCCGCCTTTCTGGTTTGCGAAGGCGATCTGTTTAGGCATCGTAGGGTTGCATCCTGAGCCTGTCGAAGGGGCGCAAATGCTTCAGAAGTCCGGGTTGGCGGCCAGCCAGCCGGAAATCGCTTGGCGCGTCGGGACGGCCTGAATACCCAACCCCTCAACCGAAAACGAAGCCGCGACGCTGGCAAAGCGAGCGGCGGCATAGGGGTCACCGCTTTCATAATAAGAGACGAAGAAGGCTGTGGCGAAGATGTCGCCCGCGCCGGTCGAGTCGCGCAGGTCGACCTTGCGCGCGGCGAAGTACCGCCCCTGATCGCGCGCGAAGACGACCGCCCCGCGCCGCCCCAGCGTCATCACAGCCAATGGCGCCGCTTGGGCGTAGAGGCGAATCAGCCGCTCGTCGCCCGCGAGGTCTTCCCAGCCGAAGACCACGGCGTCCACCTTGCCCAGCACCTCCACGGCGCGCTCCCATTGACACGGCGAGACCGCGCCTGCGATATCCCACTGGCGCAACCAGCCTTGCGGCGTGAGGCCGATAAAGGGCGGGCGGCGGCCCGACTGGGCATTTTGGATGAACAGGTCGCAGAGGTCTGCGTCGAACTCCTGCGCCACAGGCCCCAGATGGACGATGGACGAAGCGCGCCAGTCATCCGGCACATCCGCCGGGGTGATGCGCTCGGCGACGCCGCGCAAATACTGGACGCGCCCGCGATTGGTGTAAATGTTTTCAAAGGTGGTCGTCTGGGCCGAAGGCCGGTTATGGACGGCGACGGCGGGGACGCTGGCGCGCAGATCGGGCATGAAGCCCTCCTCCGCCGCCGTGATAATCGCCGTGTTCAGGCCAAGCTGCCGGGCGGAGAGCGCGGAATAGGTGCTGGTGCCGCCGATGGCGTAGCCGCCGCCCGGCAGGAGGTCTTTGGTGATGTGGCCGATGACGAGATAATCCACTGCGGGGGAATTGTAGCAGGGTTCAACCGATTAGGAAAACGGATTAACGGACGGAGGCGTGTTGGGGTCGCTGACTGGCTCGGCGGGGATCATGGTGTATGCATCACGGTTAGCCTAGCCGAACCGCGGGCGTGGTTTGGTTGCTCATACAAACTCGTACACAGGCACTTGGATCACACGCTTGGGTTGTTGTGGCTCCCACAGCAGTTTTTGTAAGTGCTCAACCGTTTCGGGCGCGAATAACGGCTCGCCCGTTTCCACATTGACGCGTGCCGGCACATTCTCGATCACCATCAGCTGACCGTTCACCTCCAGTGTGTAGGTCACTTTTCGCTCTTCCAGATGTTCACTCCATTGAAAATCGCTCACCTCACGTCCTCCTGATTCGAAAGTCAATCCATTGAGCGGGGTCTGGCTCGTAGAGGGTGACTATTTTCAGCAA
>JACQEC010000386.1 GCA_016200765.1 Chloroflexota bacterium
TCGCGCGCCGCTTGCAACTCTTGCCTCAAGGCCGCCTTCATCTCCGACATGGTTGCTCCTTTATTTGTGCCAGCCCGGCGGCATAACCACTTTCGCTCGTCGAGCATCCCGGCTCCAGCCAGTGTTGCACCGCACCCTCGGCCATGAACACTCCGTAATCCGTCAAGAAAAGCGCCAGTAGATTGTGACAATAACTGCCACGCTTACCGCACTTTCTGCGCACCCCTACTCTCTGCAGAAAGGCATAAGTCCCTGTCACATACTGTCACATCCCTCCAATAGACCCGAAGGGTTTTGAAAACCCTTCGGGTCTGTCCCTACCCGTACCGCCTCACCTCTCCAACGATTCTGCGTTATACCCGTCTGTGCCCATCTGCCCCAACGCGCAACGCCTAACGCGCAACGCTTACCGCATACTCCCAAACCTTCTCGCTCATGCGCGCCACCGCATCTTCGAGGTGCGCCCAGATGCCGCGGTGGCGCCGGTTGAAAAAGCAGAGCACCACGGGCGGCCTGCCGTAGGGCTGAATCAATCCCACGTCGTTGGCGATGAACGGCCCGAAGTCGCCGGTTTTGTGCGGCGTGACTGCGCCAAACAAATACTTCGGGATGCGCGACGTGAACTGCTGTAAGCCCAATATTCGGAGCATCTCGTCGCAGGCGGCGCGGTCGGCGTTGCCGACGCATTCGCCGTTGACGATCATCTCGATCAGCCGCCCCATCTCGCGCGCGCTGGACAGGCCGAACGGGTGCCGTCCGTCAAAATGGAACCGCTCGCGCGCGG
Organism: Chloroflexota bacterium; assembly: GCA_016200765.1. Lineage (GTDB taxonomy): Bacteria > Chloroflexota > Anaerolineae > JACRMK01 > JACRMK01 > JACQEC01. The sequence continues at coordinate 785 of JACQEC010000386.1, forward strand.
CCGCGGCTTCTTGCGGCGGCAGAGCCGGGTAGCCTTTGCGGAACAGCGCCTCCGGCGAGAGCTCCGCATACGAAGCGTCCATTTCCGCGCCGAGCGCGCGAAACCAGTCGAAACAGGTGCCAACCGCGGTTATCGAGGTCAAGCCCAGCGCGCGCATACCCGCGTTGACCGCGTCCGGGCCGCCGACCGCGTCAAAGCACAGGTCGGTCGCGGTGTTGTCGCTCTGGATGATCATCAGCATCGCCGCGTCGCGCAGGGTAAGACTCAAGCCGTCGTCGAGCGTGCGCAGGACGCCGGTGCCGAAGCGCTTGTGGCCGGTTTGCAGGGTGATGCGCTGATCGAGGTCAACCTGCCCCACGTCCCAGCGGCGGAACAGCTCCACCAGCAAGGGCACCTTGATCACGCTCATCGTATCCATCGGCGTGTCGGCGTTCAGCGCGATCTCATCGCCCGACGCGAGAAACTTGACGTAGATACCCCACTCCGCGCGCACGCCATCGGCGATGCGCTGTAGATTGTGTTCGAGGTCGCTCAACATAGGAAAGGAATGAGATCAGCAGATCGTGATGGGATCGCCCACGCGAACGAGACCCGCAGCGATCACGTTGGCGTAAACCCCGGCCTGTTCGTCGTGATTGCGCGCGACGGTGCGCAAGACCTGTGGCCGCTGGGTCGCGGTTTCCGGGTCGAGGTTGATCATCATACAGCGCGCATCTTTCTGGGTCACGGCGACGCGCGCCGCGCCGCCCACCTGCAAGACGCGGCCCACCCACGCCTCCTCGCCGAAGGCCGCGCCGTCGGCAGGTTCAATATAGAGGTTCGCGCGAAACTGGCGCGGGTCTATCTCGCAGTTGCTCTCGACGCTCAAATAGCGGTGCGTGGCCAAACTGAAGATGCTCACGTGCTGGCTGTCAAAATTGCCGCGCTTGCTTTTCAGCAGGAACAGTTCCAGCCCGGACTCACGCTCAAGTTGCGCGCACAACTGCGCGTCGGTCAGGTCGAACTCCGCGCCCGACGGCGCGCGCACGCGGATGGGCGGCTCGGCATCGTCTTTGGTTGGCAAGCGCGCAAAGCAAGGGGCATAGAGGAGCATCTGCGGGTTCTGCCGCCCGGTCATCCACGGAAAGCCGTCGGACGCGGCCAACCCTTTGCGCACAAAGGCATAGCGCCGGTCGCCGTAAAGCCCGTTGAAACCGAGAGACGCCTCCGCCACGGCCACGCCGCGCATGGATTTGACGGGATAGAGCGCGATCTGTGTGATTACCGCCACGGCCGTGCCGGGCAGAATCGGCGCGGCGTCGAGCGGGCCGGCGAAGTTCACTTTTCGAGCAACGCCTTCATCGGCGTCCAGTAGTTGTCAATCCAGCCCTGCTTGATGTCGTCGGTGTGTTCCGGCGGAACGCCGCGGTGCGTGAAGGTCAGGCGCGTGCCGCCTTTGACCGGCGCCAGCGCAAACGTGACCTGCGACTCGTGCCCTTCAGGCCATTCGCTGGCGCGCCACGACTGCACAATTTTCTGGTCGGGCACCAGTTCAAGGTTCACGCCGGAAATATAGTCGCCGTACGCGCTGAACTTCCCGCCCACCTTGCGGCTGATGCGCGCGCGGTCGCCCGTGAACTTCGCGTGCTGGCGCGAGTCCATCAACGCCTCGTAAACCGCGTGCGGGCTGGCTTTGAAGGTCACCTGTTGGCGAATGGCTCTGGGCATCGTCCCTCCTAAATTATGTGCGCAGGTTCATCGCTTCTGGTCGTCTAGCGCGCGGCGGATGGCCGTCATGCGCGCCGCGTACTGGCTCATCGCGAACGTCATCAACTCGTTCGGGTCAAGATCAAACGGAACATCATCGCCGAACGGCATCAAGGCTTCGTTCACCACACCCACCAAAACCGTTGAGCGTTATGAGTTCCGCTTCGCGCGCTTTCGCGGCGTGAAGTTTCGAGCCTGAAGTTCCGAGTTCTCTCCGGCGTTCTCGGCGCGCTCGGCGGTGAATGATTAGGCGCTTCGGGGGCATACGCGCCGGGCAGGTCATGCGCCACGGCTTCTTCACCCGCGTGACAGAGCGAGGTATGGGTCAGGATCACCTCGCGATCCGTGCGGAGCGGCCACTCGACCTGATCGGCGGTCAGGTCAATACCGTCAATTCGCGGTGCGGGTCCCCCACGTCAACCGTTTGGCTTTATGGTAATCCGCCATCGGCAGGAGCGCGTGGTTGAGTTTCACCGCGGGCATTATAACACATCGGCATCGCCCTGTTGAATTGACAGCGCCTGCAATCGTCATTACAATCTGCCCAAACCTGGCGAGGACAAATCTATGACTACATCGCAACGCATAGACGTGCAATCAAGCGCGATGGCTCCGGCGGTGGCCGCGCCGCGCACCGCTCAGGCTCGCGCGCTTCGCAACCTGCTGGTGGCTGTCCCTTACCTGCTCCCATCGCTGATTATATTCACCTTCTTCGTTTTCGTTCCCTTGCTCAAGACGATCAACCTGAGCCTCTACCTGACCAACCCTATCGGCCTGCCGGTCGAGTTCACCGGCCTCGATAACTACAAAGACGCCTTGAGCGACGAGACCGTATTCAACAGCCTGAAGGTGTCGCTGACTTTCGCGCTTTATGTCGTGCCGACGACGCTCATCTTCGCGCTCTTCCTGGCGGTGCTGGCGAACTCGCCCCTGCGGGGCGTGAGCGTCTTCCGGGTGATCTTCGCCTCCACCATCGCCGTCTCCGGCGCGACCGCTTCTTTGATATTTCTGTTCCTGTTCCACCCGGCCATCGGCGTGTTTAACTACATCCTCGACCTGCTCCACCAGCCGCGCGTGGCCTGGCTGACGAGCGAAGCGACCGCGCTTATCTCGGTCTCGCTCGTGACCATCTGGCTCACGCTGGGCTTCAACACGGTCATCTTTCTGGCCGGTCTGCAGGGCATCCCGCAGGAGCTGTATGAGAGCGCGCGTATTGACGGCGCCGGGTTCTGGTCGTCGTTTCGCCACATCACGATCCCGATGATCTCGCCGACCATCTTCTTCCTGATTGTCGTCTCGACGCTGGGCGCCCTGCAAACCTTCACGCAGGTCAACATCATGACGCGCGGCGGGCCGGTCGAATCCACGCAGGTCATCGTCCATCTGATCTATCGCGCGTTCTACTTCAACGGCCAGTACGGCGTCGCCGCGACGCTGTCGGTTCTGCTCTTTCTGATCATGTTCGTGCTGACCATCATTCAATTCGGCGTGCTGGAACGGAGGGTACATTACGGATGAGCCGCGCAACTAACTTCCGGACCGTCGCACAGCAAGTGATTCTCTACACCCTGCTCGCGCTGATGGCGGTGCTCGTGCTGTTCCCGCTCTATCAGGCGGTGGTCACCAGCCTGGCGAGCGAAGCCGACGTCTCGAATTACCCGCCCAAACTGTTCCCGTCCGGCTTCCGCTTCCAGAACTTCGCGGATGCGCTGACGCTCGCGCCCCTGCCGCGCTACCTGCTGAACAGCATCATTCAGTCGTCTATCGTGACCCTCTCGCACCTGATCCTGGCCTGTCTGGCCGCCTATGCCTTTGCGTTTATTGACTTCCCCTTCAAGAATTTCTTTTTCCTCATCTTTCTCTCCACGATGATGATTCCGTGGGAAGCGACCATCATCCCGAACTACCAGACCATCGTCAATGACTTACACCTGAAGGATAACTTCCTGGGCCTGACCCTGCCCTATCTGGCGACGGCCTTCGGCACCTTTCTCTTGCGCCAGTACTTCTTGAGCATCCCGAAAGACCTGCACGACGCGGCCACCATTGACGGTTGCGGGCGACTGCGCTTTCTCTTGACCATCGCCGTTCCGCTGGCTCGTCCGGCGCTTGGCACGCTGGCGGTGTTCAGCTTCCTGCAGACCTATAACCAATACTTCTGGCCTCTGCTGGTGACGAACGACAAGAATATGCGGACGGTGCAGGTTGGGCTGGCGCTGTTGCAGGATCAGGAGCGGTTTCTGTGGAACGTGGTCATGGCCGGTGTCGTCATGATCCTCCTGCCGACGTTCATCCTGTTCATCATCGGCAACCGCCAGCTGATTCGCGGCCTCACGGCAGGGGCCGTGAAAGGCTAAATTCCATATCAAGGAGGTATGCTCACCACATCTACTTTTGTCTTACCGCTCATGGTACGCGCGTCATAGCACGGCGGCGTCTTGGGAGGGCAGGCTTCAGCCGGTGTGATGCCGCCACGCTCCGCTCGCGGCTTCGGCTCGCTGACCTGTCCGGCTGAAGCCTGCCCTCCAACCAACAAGCGCCTTGTGCGACGAAACCATCTCCTTCATATGGCACGGAGATGGCTTCGCAAACCACGCTCGCCATGACAGATTGCGTAACATGAGTTACAGGCTGATGATTCCCATCTTCTAATTTTCCCAGGAGGAGAACGATGATAAAACGAATGATGTTGGCCGCGGTAGCCCTGTTGGCGCTCAGTCTGGCGCTCGGCGCGTGCGGGCCGTCGGGTGCGCCCGCCGCGGCGACCAGCGCGCCGGCGGCGACGGCCACGCCCGCGAAGTTCGCGTTCTGGCACGCCATGGGCGGCACGAACGGCGACGCCGTCAACGAAATGATGAAACGCTTCAACGACTCGCAGAAGACCTGCACCGGCGAAGCCGTTTTTCAAGGCTCCTATGACGACTCGCTCAATAAGCTGAAAGCCGGCTTGCAGTCCAAGGACGTTCCGGCGATTGTGCAGATGTTTGACCTCGCCACGCAGGTGCTCATTGACTTGAAGGCCGTCGCGCCCATGCAAGACTTCATTGACGCGGACAAATACGACCTGAAAGACTACGAGGCCAATGTGCTCGCCTACTACAGCGTCGGCGGCAAGCTGTACGGGATGCCGTTCAACACCTCCAACCCAATCCTGTACTACAACAAGGACATGTTCAAGGCCGCCGGGCTGGATCCCAACAACCCGCCGCGCACCTACGCCGACGTGCTGGCCGCCGCGAAGAAATTGACCAAGCCGGGCGATAAGATTTACGGCTTCTCCTTGGCCGTTTACGGCTGGTTCTTCGAGCAGCTGCTGGCCGCCTCGGGCGGCCTATACGTGGACAACGGCAACGGGCGCGATACCCGCGCGACGAAGGCTGCGTTTAATAGCCCTGAAGGTGTAAAGATTCTGAGTTGGTGGAAGGAAGGCTTTGATGCCGGTGTCTTTGGCAACTATGGCCGGGCGACCTCCGACACGCAGAAAGCCTTTGACGCCCAGCAGACGGCCATGATTATCGAGTCTACGGCGGGCCTGCGCTCGCGCCTCAACGCCGCGCAAGGCAAATTCGAACTCGGCACCGGTTTCCTGCCCCGCCCAGACGAAGATGCCTTCAAGAAGTCCGGCACGATTATCGGCGGGGCGTCGGTCTATATCATGAAAGACCGCCCGACCGCCGAACAGGCCTGCGCGTGGCAGTTCACGAAATTTGTGACCTCGCCAGAGATTCAGGCCTATTGGCACACCGCCAGCGGTTACTATCCCGTCCGCAAAACCTCGTATGATGTCAAAGAGGATAAGGATTGGGTCTCCAAGTACCCGCAGTTCCTCACCGCGGTGGACCAATTGCACAATTCGCCGAACATTCGCGCCACGCAGGGCGGGCTGACCGGCGTGATGCCCGGCGCGCGCGCCCGAACCGAAACAGCCATTGAGGAAGTCTTGGGTGGCAAGGCCACATCCCAGCAGGCACTGGACAAGGCCGCCGAGGACGTGAATAAGCTCATCACGGACTATAACAAGAGCGTTAAGTAGGCCAGCCCTGAGCTTGTCGAAGGGGCCCAGCGGCACGGCCACACTGGAATCAGGGGATCGGGGTCAACGTATCCCGATCCCCTTGTTTGTCGGTTGACGCAGAGCGTGAGAACCCTGATGACCCGTTACACCATCATTTTCACCGCCCTGCTGATCAGCGCGTGCGGCTCGGCGGCGGGCGGGGTCCAGTCCCCTGCCGCCGAACTTTGAATCCAGCCCGCAAGTGGATAACGGCCGCCTCGAAGTCCGCACCCTGATCAACAGCGGTATGCTGAGCGGCTATCACGATTGGCCCCCGGTGGCGCAGGTGTTCAACCTACGAGTCCTACGTCCGCCGCGGGTCGAACTCGCGGCCGCGCGATAGCGTGGTGTATGGCCTGAGTCAGTCTGACGCGCGCCGAGACGGATCCGGCCCGCTTGCTGGAACTCAGGCGCGCCTGCTGGGGCATTGAGAGTGGCTTGCATTACCGGCGCGATGTAATCTTACGCGAAGAGCGGAGACCTTCAAAATATTGACAAAACATCACAAGAGATTATCATATCACGGACTCCCCCAGAGAGAGCATCTCAGGCCGCGAATGGTGTGTCAAAAAGACCTCAACCCAAATGAACCCAATGGTTGCGCTACCCGATAAACGCCGGCTGTTTCGCTATATGTCATCCGGCATTATCGTGCTGTCTCTCGTCTTGACTGCGGCTTATAGTCTGATGACGCCCGCCTGGGAATCTCCCGATGAGGTCGGACATTTTTACTACGTCTTTCAGCTCCTGACGACGCGCTCGCTTCCCGTACAGCAACTCGGCGTATTGGGGGAAGCCCATCAACCACCACTCTACTATTTCATAGCCGCTCTTGCCGCCTTTCCATCCGACTTTGGCAATACGACGGGCGCCTACACGTATAACTCGCACTTCATCTTGGCTGGGCAAGGTGGAAGCGATGTGAACGCCGGCCTGCACTCAAGCGTCGAGACGTTTCCGTTTCAGGGTCAAGCGCTCGCCCTGCACTTGGCGCGGGGAATCTCCGTGTTCATGGGCGTGGCTACGGTAGCGCTGACCTTTGCGCTCACACATGAGATTTTCCCTGATTTTCCTCTGATCACCCTGCTGGCTGGTGCATTAGTTGCGTTTAACCCCCAATACCTATTCATCAGTGGCTCAGTCAACAACGACAACTTACTAACACTTGCGGCTACTGCCGTCTGGTGGCAAATCCTTCGAATATTGAAGCGGCCAAATCAATGGCAGCCATGGTTAATCTTAGGGGTATTGATAGCTATTGCCATTCTAGCCAAAACGTTTGGCTTGGTTGTGTTGGCTGTGACTGGAATGGTTCTTGCGGCATTCATGGTTCAGCGGCGGTCGCCCAAATTATTGTTTCAGGGGGCCATGGCGATAAGTTTGCCCGTGCTTCTAGTCACACAATGGTGGTTTATCCGCAACCAGATTCTCTACGGTGACCCTCTTGGGTGGGGCATATATGAAAAGGTGTATGATGTCAATTTACGCCACAGCCCGCTCCAGTGGAACGATTTGATCGATATGTTTTCCACCCAGTTTCGCTCTTTCTGGGGTGTCTTTGGTTGGATGAACATCACGCCGCCCGATTGGTTCTATGCGGTCTATCAAATCTTGGGCCTCGCGGGGCTAGTCGGTATAATATTTTTCACGGCGAGGCGTTCGCAGCATCTGTCTGGCATACAAAAACAGATGCTCGCATGCCTGGCTCTCTTCATTGTCGTTCAGGAGGCTTACCTGATAGTGTTGAATACTCGCTGCAACGTCTCGTGTTACCAAGGTCGTTATCTCTTTCCGATCATCGGACCGCTTGCAGTGATGATCAGTTGGGGCCTGACCAGTCTATTTCCGAGACGCATCGTATCTTGGCTAGTAGGCGGCCTTATGATCGTGCTCATAGGCATAGCCGTATTCGTTCCTCTCCGCGTAATCTCACCTGCCTATCGCATCGCGGCACAACCGAAATGGGCGCTATGGTTTGTGCCCTACAAGACGGATATCACGTTTGGTCACATGTTTGAGCTAAAAGGATACGATGTAAGCAAAGCACAAGATGGCACGTCGGTCAAACTCACCTTGTACTGGCAAGCTGCAAGCAAGCCAGATTTCAACTATTCGGTTTTCGCACACCTGATCGACGGCTCGGACCGGCTAATTGCCCAGCAAGACCACGCGCCTGGAGAGACACTGCAGTTTCCGCCAGTGGCATGGTCGCTAGGTGATATCATCGCTGACGAGCACTTGATGGCGGCTCCTTCTCCATTGGCTCAAGGTACCTATCGCCTGCGTGTCGGCGTTTATCGCTGGGATACCGGTGAACAGTTGGCCATTACGTCGAAAGGTCTTGCGGGCAATGAATTTGTCGTCTTGGACCAGACGGTAACCTTGGGCAGCACCCCGTAAAAGGGCCGGGCGACCGCCGACACGCAGAAAGCCTTTGACGCCCAGCAGACGGCCATGATTATCGAGTCTACGGCGGGCCTGCGCTCGCGCCAGCGGACGGAAACAGCCATTGAGGAAGTCTTGGGTGGCAAGGCCACATCCCAGCAGGCGCTGGACAAGGCCGCCGAGGACGTGACGAAGCTCATCACGGACTATAACAAGAGCGTTAAGTAGGCCAGCGGCGCGGTCACGCTGGAATCGGGGGATCGGGGTCAACGTATCCCGATCCCCTTGTTTGTCGGTTGACGCAGACCATGGGAACCCTGATGACCCGTTACACCAGCATTTTTGTCGCCTTGCTGGTCAGCGCGTGCGCCCCGGCAGCGGGCGCGCCTCCGACCGCCGCGCCTGCCGTGAGCTTGTCGAACGCGCCTGCCGCCGCGAGCCCTTACTCCCTACTCCCTACTTCCTACTCCCTCGTATCGGTGATCGCGCATCGCGGCGGCGCGGGCTTGGCTCCGGAGAATACGCTCGCGTCGTTCAAGAACGGCATCGCTCTGGGCGCCGACTTCATCGAGATGGACACGCATCTCAGCCAGGACGGCATCGTGATGGTGATCCACGACCCGACGCTGGAGCGCACCACCGATGGCGCCGGCCCCGTAGCCGCCAAAACGCAGGCCGAATTGCAGAAGCTCAACGCCGCGGCCAAGTTCCAGAATGGCAAGGTCGAGCCTCAACCGGTGCCCACCTTCGCTCAAGTGCTTGATCTGGTGAAAGCCTCCGCCGGTGTGCGCGTGGAAGTGGAGATCAAATTGCCACTGCAGGGCCGCTACGCGGGCATCGAGGAGAAGTTGCTGAAAGAAGTGAGCGACCGCGGCCTTGAAAGCCGCGTGCAGGTTTCTTCCTTCGACTTTGACACCCTTAAAGAGGTCAAACGGCTCAACCCGCGCATCAAGACGGTTGCGCTGATGAGCGTGGAATTCTTTCGAGCAGCGCCGCCCGACCAACCGGCGAAAGTGGTTGGCGCGGCGCAGGCCGCCGGAGCCGATCTGATCGCGGTCAACAAAGACCTCCTCACGGCGGGCATGGTCGCCGAGGCTCACCAGCGCGGCCTGAAGGTCGAGGTCTGGACGGTGGATAGCGAAGTGGAGATGCAGAAGTTCATCCGCATGGGGGTGGACGGCATTATCTCTAACCAGCCGGATGTTTTGAAGAAAGTGGTGGCGCCATCGGCTCCCTGAACAACGACGTGTACGACCTCATCGTCATCGGCGGCGGCATCAACGGCGCCGGCATCGCGCGCGACGCCGCCCAGCGCGGCCTCTCGGTGGCGCTGTTGGAGAAGAACGACTTCGCTTCCGGCACCACGCAGGCGCCGACGCGCTTGATTCACGGCGGCCTGCGCTACCTTGAGTATTTCGAGATCGGGCTCGTCTTTGAGTCCCTGCAAGAGCGTGAGGCGCTCCTGCGCATCGCGCCGCATCTGGTCAAGCCTCTGCCGTTCTTGATTCCCATTTACCGTCACAGCCGGCGCGGCGTCCTGCTCGTCAACCTCGGCATGGTGGCCTACGACCTGCTGTCGTACCACAAGAGCGTGCCGCGCTACCGGCGGCTAAATCGGGCGCAAACGCTGGCTCTGGAGCCCGGCCTGGAGCCGGATGGACTGCTCGGCGGTGTCCTCTATTACGATGCGCAGGTCGAATGGCCGGAGCGGCTCTGCCTCGCCAACGCGCTGGCCGCGCGGTCCGATGGCGCGTTTGTGCGGAACTACGCCGAAGTGGTGGGGCTGTTGGGCGACGCCAAGTCCGTCGAGGGCGTGCAGGTGCGCGAGTCGCTGACCGGCAAGACCTATGCCCTGCGCGCGCGCCTCGTGGTCAACGTGGCCGGGCCGTGGGCCGACCAGATCACCTCCCTATTGGGCCCACAGGAGCCGCGCCGCATCTTCCCCACCAAGGGCACCCATCTGGTGGTGCCCAAGTTCGCCGCCGCGCCGTCCCATGCCATCTACATCGAGGCCAAGAGCGATGGCCGCCCTTACTTTGTGGTGCCGTGGGCTGATCGCTACCTGATCGGCACCACGGATGACCCGTTCACGGGCGATCTGGACGACGTTCGCCCGTTGGAAGACGAGGCGCAGTACCTGCTCTCGGAAGTGAATCAGGTCTTCCCGCAGGCGCGCCTGACGACCGAAGACGTTCTGCATACCTACTCCGGCCTGCGCGCCCTGCCGATGCAGAAAGGCCGGACGACCAGCGCGCTCTCGCGCCGGGCGTTTATCCACGACCACGAGAAGGAAGAGGGTGTGCGCGGGTTGATTTCCATCATCGGCGGCAAGCTCACCGCCTACCGGCGGCTGGCCGAAGAGGTGGTTGATCTGGCCCAGCGCAAGCTCAACGTGCTCAACCCGAAGCCGTGCCGCACCGCCCGCTCGCCATTGCCGGGCGGCGAAATGGACGCGCTTTCGGATGACCTCCAATCCGAAGTGCGCGCCGCCGCCGCGCGCTACGAACTGCACGCGTCGCAGGTCGAGCATCTGATCCGGCTCTACGGCGCGCGCTACCGGGACGTGCTGGCGCTGGTGGACGACGCGCCGCAGTTGGGCGCGCGGCTGTCGCGCTCCGCGCCGGACATCGCGGCGCAGGCGGCGTATGCGGTCGAGCACGAGATGGCGGTGCGCCTTAGCGACTTCTTCGTGCGGCGCAGTGGGCTGGTTGCGCGCGACGCGGGCAACGAAGCCACCCTCGCGATGGTCGCGCAAGTTTTTGCCGAGCGTCTGCGCTGGGACCGCCCCACGACCCAGCGCGAGTGCGACGCGTGGCGCGAAGAACGCGCGCGCCTGTTCACGTTGCAAATTGACCATCAGAAAA
>JACQEC010000387.1 GCA_016200765.1 Chloroflexota bacterium
CACCACCGATGAGAATAAGACCGTTCCGCGCCAAAGGTCGCGCCGGCGGTGGAGCGCGCGCGTCACCATCATGTCTGCCGCCACGCCCGCCTTCATATCGCACGCGCCGAGACCATAGAGCCGGTTGCTCGCGCGCTTGCCCTGCCACGGGTCGCAGCTCCAGCCCTGCGCAGCCAGCACCGTATCTACGTGTCCGTTGAGCAGGAGTGTGGGACCTTGGCCGTTTGCAACGCTCACGATGACGTTCGGACGGTCGCCCTCCGTCGCCTGAAAGTCTGCCGTCATGCCATTCTCGGCGAACCACGCCGCGACCGCCCGTTGTACGGCGCCCTCCTCCCCGGGATAACTCTTGAACGAGACCAGACGTGCCGTCAGGTCCGCAGCCTCCTCCACATCGGACGATCCGCTCAACCAGTTTTCATCAATCAATGCAGGCTCCTCTATGCGCGCATCGCTCTTCGGATTTCATCCACGGCCATGGGGTTTTCGAGCGACGACACATCCCCCGGATCACGCCCCAGATACACCGCTCGTATCACGCGACGCATGATTTTTGCGTTGCGGGTACGGGGTAGATCGCGCACAAAAATGATCTCTTTCGGCGTCATCGGCTTTCCGAGTTCATCAGCCACCAGCGCCTTGAGGCTCGCCTCCAACTCATCACTGGCTCTGACATCAGGCTTCAACAACGCGAAACAAACGACTGCCTCCCCTTTGACTTCATCCGGCACGCCAATCGCCGCCGCCTCGGAAATCGCGGTGTTCTTGACGAGCGCCGACTCCACCTCAGCCGGGCCGAGCCGCTTGCCCGCCACCTTGATCACGTCATCCGAGCGACCTAAAATATACCACAGGCCGTCTTCGTCCACCGCCGCCCAATCGCCGTGAACCCACACGTCCTGAAAACGCGACCAGTACGTCTGCTCATACCGCTCCGGGTCGTGCCAAAAGCCGCGCGTCATGCCAATCCATGGCTGGCGGATGATCAGTTCGCCAACCGCGCCGCGCACCGGCCGTCCCCGCTCGTCCACGACATCGGCGGCCATGCCGGGTATCGGCCCCCCGAACGCGCACGGCTTGAGCGGCATCAGCCAGTTCCCGATCAAGATGCCGCCGCCGATTTCGGTGCCGCCCGAGTAGTTAATAATGGGCCGTTGGCGCTCGCCCACAACCTCAAACAGCCACAGCCACGGCGTCGGGTTCCACGGCTCGCCGGTTGAGCCAAAAGCGCGCAGGCTCTGCAATGAGTGTTTTCTGACAGGCTCGTCGCCATATCGCATAATCGCCCGCACAAACGTGGGCGAGACCCCGAGCAGCGTTACGCCATGCCGCTCGACCATGGCCCACACGCGATCAGGACTTGGATAATCTGGAGCGCCATCGTACAGCATCATCGCCGCGCCGGTCATCAACGCTGTGTACACCAGCAGCGGTCCCATCACCCAGCCCATATCTGTCATCCAATAAAAGACATCGTCACCCCGCAGATCAAGACCATGCACCATATCCTGTGTCGCCTTGATCGGGAAGCCGCAGTGCGTGTGCACAGCGCCCTTCGCGCGACCCGTTGTGCCGGACGTGTAAATCACCATCAAGATGTCTTCAGCATCCGTGCGCTCGGTTGCGGCAACATCCGGCTGTGTGCTGATCAGTTCTGTGTACTCGTGGTCTCTTCCTTGCGTCCACGCTACCGGATTACCCGTGCGCTTGAGCACAATGCAGTGCTCCACGCTAGGGCACTGCGCCAGCGCCTCATCGGCGATGGCCTTCATCGCCACCACTTGCCCCCGCCGAAAAAAGCCGTCGGCTGTGAAGAGCAACTTGGCGCCGGCGTCGTTGAGGCGTGTAATCACCGCGCCCGGCCCGTAGCCGGAGAACAGCGGCAAGGCGATAGCCCCAATCTTCGCAGTAGCAAGCAGGGCAACTACGATCTCTGGCGTCATGGGCATAAACAGCCCTATCACGTCGCCCTTTTTGATGCCAAGGCCGCGCAGGGCGTTCGCCAGACGATTGACCTCTCGGAACAAGTCACCATAGGTGAGCGTGCGCGTTTGCCCTTCTTCGCCCTCCCAGCGCACGGCTACCCGCTCCTCTTGCGCGGTGCCGATCCACTTATCGAGCGCGTTGTGGACGGCGTTGAGCTTCCCGCCGGAGCACCAGCGCGTCCACGGGATACCCGGCGAGCTATCCATCATCTTCTGGTAAGGCTCGTAGAATTCGACATGCAACTGCTCGACAACCGCCCGCCAAAACCAATCCGCATCAGCATTAGCCCGTTCCAGTAGCTCCTGGAAAGTGGAAATGCCGTGCGCGTTCATAAACTGTTTCAGCTGACAGCGCTCCATCTGTTCCAACGAAGGCCGCCAGACGATGTCGCCGCCGAAGGTAAATTCCTGCTCCATGTCCATCTCCCAAATGTGCTGTGCCGATGATACCACAGCTGGCCGTCAATGTCATCCGCCAATTCACGCTATAATGCCTTCGCTGATCAATCAACAATTGCTATGAGGAGGCTCGGATGAGGTTGCAAGATAAAGTTACTCTGATCACCGGCGGCAACCGTGGAATTGGGCTGGCGACGGCGCGACTGTTTGCGCAGGAGGGCGCGCGTGTGGTCTTGATGGCGCGCGACCGTGGGCAGGGCGAACGGGCGGCGCGCGAAGTCCCGAATACCCGCTTTATCGCAGGCGATGTGCGGATCGCCGCCGACTGCGAGCGTGTGATTGCCGACATTTTAAGCCGTGGTGACAGGCTTGATGTGCTAGTCAACGGCGCGGGTATCATCTACCGCAACCGCGCGGCGACAGAAACCAGTGAGGAGGAATGGGATGCTACTTTTGACACAAACGTCAAAGGCGCGTTCCTCATGAGCAAATCCGCGATGCCGGCCCTGCGCGCATCGCGCGGCGCCATTGTAAACATCGCATCATACGTTGGGTTGGTCGGCTTCGCCGGCGCTTCGGCCTACGCCGCGTCGAAGGCCGCGCTGGTCAACCTGACCCGCTCGATGGCGCTCGACCACGCACGCGATCAAGTGCGCGTAAATTGTGTCTGCCCGGGCAGTGTGGACACGGATATGATTCATGAAGCCTGGCGGTTGTATGGTGATTATGAAGCGGCTCAACGTGTGTGGGCCGCCAAGCACCCGCTCGGCCGCGTGGCTACAGCCGACGAAGTAGCCCATGCGATCTTATTTCTGGCCAGCGACGAGGCCAGCTTCATCACTGGCGTCGCTCTGCCTGTAGATGGCGGTATCACAGCCGCCTGACCCTTGCATCATCTGCCTGCCGCAAGCGCAAGGCCGCTGACAATACTGGTGAACACTTCCTGCTTCTTGACCTTTTGCGCGCCAAACTTCCGTTCCAGCATCGCCTGAATGGCCGGGATGAGCGATGACCCTCCGGTTCGTAGCACGACATCCACCTGATAGGGCAGGACGGCCGCCTCTTCTAGAGTGCGCTCCATCGCGGCCTCAATCGCGCCGAGCTGCGCCGAGATGATACGCTCAAAACTGCGCCGCGAGAGGGGCTCGCGGATATGGATGGCCTCGCGCTCAAAGCGAATTTCAGTATTGAGTGCGCCGCTCAGCTCAATCTTGGCGCGCTCAATCTCGTTGAACAGCTCCCAGCCATAGTTTTTCTGGGCCAGGCATAACAGCGCGTCAACCTCCTGCTGATGGTGGCGCGCAATCGCCTTGAATTCGCGCAGGAACTGCACCGTTTTGCGCTCATTCAAAAGGCTTACGGTGTGCCATGACCGCAGATAGGCAAGAAGCCACTCTGGAAACCGAATCGTGTTCCCCGATAAGGTTTTCGCCGCTGCGCGACTACCGAAATATTCCAGCAGCCGGCGCTCCATAATGGCCTCGTTCAGCAGATTGCCGCCAATCGCAACGCCGCCGACCGCGAGGATGTCGTCCGCGCGATCAGCCTTGACGCGGCGTTGCGGCCCCAACCTGATGACGCTGAAGTCCAGCGTTCCCCCGCCAAAATCGAACACGAACGCCAACTCTTCGCGTGCCAAGCTGGACTCGTATTCGAGCGCCGCGCCAATCGGCTCATAAACAAACTGAATATCCGTAAAGCCCGCCAACTGCGCGGCCTTCAGCAGACGCGCCTCAGCCAACTTATCGTGGGTCGTATCGTCGGAGAAGTGAACGGGACGGCCCAGCACGACGGCTCCGCTGTCGTGGCCGATGGCCGCGTCCGCCCTCTGCTTGATCGCGCGAAGGACAATCGCGATCAGTTCTTCGAGCGTATAGAAGGTGCCGAATACGTTTGTCCCGTCGAAACTCGCATCCGACAAAAACGATTTGAGGGACTGATAGAAGCGGCCCGGCTGTTGAACATCGGCGTCGAACTGCACCCATTCATCGCCGTAGAAGGTGGAGACGATTTTGCCGGTGTTGACCCGCGTGCGAACGATCTCGCGGCCGGCGTTACGCGCGACAAACTCCCGCGTCGCCTCGGCGCCAATGTGCGCGCTCCCGTCACGTCCGATATACAGCACCGAACTCGCAACCGCCGGGTTGGGCGCGAGCGGATCAATTGCGATCAGCCGCGCCTGGCCATCAACCGCCACCGCAATCGAAGAGTTGGATGTGCCGAAGTCTAAACCGTAGCGCATTGCTGAACCCTTATGCCGCTTCGGATGCGCGCCCGCTCTATGGCGCGGCGACCACGACAATGCCATGCGGATCAGGCGCGACTCGCTCGCTATGAAGCAGGACCCGCTGGCGCGGATCAATGACCGAAAGGGTCGCGTCATCATGGTTCGCCACATACAACAGGCCATTCGGCCCAAAAGACAGGTGGAACGGCGCGGCGCCCGTCTTGATTTCAGCTACAACCTCTCGGCGCGGCACGCTGACCAGTATGACGCCGCCCAGTCCCCGGTCCGAATACCACAACGTATCGGCGTTGGATGGCAAATACAGGCCGTCGCGAAACAATTTTACCGAATGAAACGGATAGACGCCGAATGGCTGATTCGCCTTGATCTTCCGTGTCGCGCGGTCAAAGATCACGATGTAGGGGTCAATCTGTGACGCATCACGGATAAATCCCGATGACGTAACCCAGACCTCGCCGGCATCTGGGCGGAACGTAATATCATGCGACCCATGCGGGAAATAGGCCAGCCGCTCGATGACATCTCCCGTGGCGCGGTTGATGACCAATAGGCCGCGATAGCGGATGGTCGTGACCCACAACTCGGTTCCGTCGGGCGAAAGCGCCAAATCATGTTGCGGCGTGTCCAACGGGATGGAGTCCGCCAGCCGCCAAGTGGCTGTATCTATCACGGTGATAAAGAACTCGTTCTCCTGTGTCACATAAAGCCGCCGGTTGTCGGGCGACCAGGCCATGTCGTGGGGCGCTTTGCCCACGCGCACGCGGGTGATCTCGGTCAATGCGGCGGCGTCAATGATTGAGATGTCGTTGGAATGACGGTTCGCCACCGCCACCCAGCGCGCATCGTTTGATACGCTAATGTTGTGGGGGAAGTTGCCCGCCCGTATAGATGTGATCAGGCGCGGCGGCTCGCCCTGCCACACCTGTATGGCATTGGCGCGCTCGGACGCGATGAAGATGCGTGGCTCCGGCAGGGGTGTCGGCGTGGCCGTCGACGTTGCGGTTGGCGCGCGCGCGGTGCTTGTTGGCAAAGGCGTGGTGGTGGGAGATGCCGTTTGCTCAGCCGTTAGCTCAACCGTTGGTTCTGGGGTCGGAGCGACAGGCGCCGCAAGCGCAACGGCTGTCACCGGCATATAGGCCGTCTCCCCAGCCGTCGCCGGTATCCGTGCCGCGTAGAACGCGACCACCAGCAGAACAAGCAGCATGGATACGGCAGGCTGGGGCAGGAAAATGCGCACTTACGGATACATCTTTTCTAGCATCCGCGGAAAAGCAGCCGCCTCGCGCAGATGATGGATACCACAAATCCACGTTACCGTGCGCTCCACACCCAGGCCAAAGCCCACGTGCGGCACACTGCCGTACCGCCGCAGGTCGAGGTACCATTCATAGGCCGCGCGCGGCAGGTGGTGTTCCTGGATGCGCTGTTCGAGCAATTCAAGCCGTGCGGTGCGCTCGCCGCCGCCGATGATCTCTCCGTAACCTTCAGACGCCAACAGGTCTGCGCTCAACGAAAGGTCGGGCCGATCCTTTTCGACCTCCATGTAAAACGCCTTGACCGCCGCCGGATAGTGGTGCACAAACAGCGGCCGATCATACGCTGCGGACAGAGCAGTTTCCTGTGGCGAACCAAGGTCATCACCCGGTATCATATGCACCGTTTCATCCGGCTGTGCGTTCAGCCACTTGACGGCGTCCTCGTAGTGCATACGCGGGAACGGTGCCTGCACGGCTTCGAGCTTGCGCGTATCGCGCTCGATGACTTTCAGCTCCTCTTGCCGCTGATCCAACACCTGCGCGACGAGATACGAAACGAATTGTTCCTCAAATTGGAGCAGGTCTTCGAGGTGTGCATAAGCCCACTCCGGCTCCACCATCCAAAACTCGGTCAGGTGGCGGCGCGTCTTGGACTTCTCGGCGCGGAAGGTCGGGCCAAAGCAATAGACGCGCCCCAACGCCATGATGTTGGCCTCGTTGTATAGCTGGCCGGATTGCGCTAGGTAAGCCGGCTCTCCAAAGTAGTCCACCGCAAACAGGGTGCCGGTGCCCTCTACCGCGTTCGGTGTGAAGATGGGCGTGTCCACGTTCACAAACCCACGCGAGTCGAGAAAATCGCGGATGGCCTTGATGACCGTCGCGCGGATGCGCAAAATGGCGCGCGGGCGTGCATGTCGTATCCACAAGTGGCGGTTAGCCATGAGAAACTCGACGCCATGTTCCTTGGGGCCAATCGGGTAATCCAAAGCGGTCTGCAGGATGCGCATATCTTTGACGGCCAGTTCATACCCGCCGGACGCCCGCTTGTCCTCGCGCACTATCCCCACAACTTCAAGCGACGACTCCTGAGATACGTTGCGCGCCGCCGCAAACACGTCGTGGGGAACGTCTCTCTCGAACACGGTTGCCTGTATCAGGCCGGTGCCGTCGCGCACCTTCAGAAATTGCAGGCGGCCCTTGTCCGTCTTGTCAGCCAGCCATCCTTTCAGCATGACCTCTTCGCCAACGTGTTTTGCCACATCCTGAATGTAGATATGCTCCGGCATGACCGCTCCATGTGAATGGTGTTGTTTGCAAAGCCATTATAGCCGACTCTCACCCACCGCTCAAACTTCTTTTCACCTTCCGGAAAATGTCGTCAAACATCTCCTCGGTCAATCGTCCGGTCTGCGTGTTCTGGCGGCTGGGGTGATAGGAGGCGATGACCATATAAGGCCCAACGGTATATTGTCCTGCGTGGCGAAACGCCGGGCGCGGCCTCGGCGGCTCGTGTCCCACTTCGCGCAGAGCCGCCAAGGTGCCCGCGAAGGCGATCTGGCCGAGCGCCAGAATGACCTGCACCGACGACAGCAACCGAAGGTGCTGGACGAGGTAAGGGCGGCAATTCGCAATCTCCTTAAGCGTAGGCTTGTTGTCCGGCGGCGCGCAGTGTGCCACGGCGGTAATATAGAGGTCATTCAGCGTCAAGCCGTCGCCGGAGTGGTGCGAGGTGGATTGGTTGGCGAAATCAGCGCGGAATAGCGCAGGCGTCAGAAAGTCGCCCGAACCGTCGCCCGTAAACATCCGCCCAGTGCGGTTAGACCCGTGTGCGCCCGGCGCCAACCCTACCATCAGCACTCGCGCCTCTGGGTCGCCGCCGGATGGCACGGGTTTTCCCCAATAGTCCCAATCCCGAAATGCGCGCCGCTTTTCGAGTGCGATGCGCTGGCGGTAGGCAACCAGCCGCGGACAGCGCTCGCACACCACAATATCACGGTTTAGTTGTTCCAGTGTTTCACGGGACTGGCTCATCGGCTCGTCCCTTCCAGCGCGCTGTGACACGCGCCGGGATCAGCAGGCGCAGCATGTCGCGGTCATCGTCGTCCAGCGCGCGCAAGACCAACAGGGTTACGCTATACACCGCCAGTGCCGCCGGAATCAACAGCGCGGGCGACGCGGCGGAAAAGGCGGCGCTCAAAAGCCCCATGACACCTCCCGCCGCCGCCGGACGCCACGCGAGCGCCAGCCAATCCACACTGCCCACATGCCGCCGGATGCCCACATAAAACGGGATCAACAGCGCGAACTCCGAGAAAATGGTAATGATCGCCGACGCCCGGTAGCTGAACAGGGGGATGAACAAGAGATTGGCGGCCACGTTAAATGTAGCCCCGATCACGAACGCCTTCGTCAGGTAGCGCTGCTGGTTCACCGCAATGAGCACGTAGTGCGTTACGTTGTTGATGAAGCTTAATGGCATGAAGCCAATGAGCAGCCTCAACGCAATCGCCGCTTCGGGCAGATAGTCCGGTCCGCCAAACAGCAAGATGATGCCTTCCGCGTACACGAATGACAACACCATCAACGGCACGGCGAGTATGATGAGGTACTTCAACGACTTGCGATAGGCCCGCATGAGCGCGTCGGGTGCGCCCGCCGCGTAACGCGAGAACACGGGAAACAGCGCAATCGTAAATGTTGACGGCAGAATGTTGATCCCATCCAGATACCGATACGCCGTTGTGTACCAGCCAACCACGGTATCTCCCCTCATCGGCTGTAACAGCGTCACGTCCACCCGGAAGAACAAGCGCGACAGCATGTCGTTGAGCATCAGCGGGTACGATGTGCGAACCATGCCCCGCGCAAATGGCGCATCGAACTCTACGCGGGGCGCGAAGAACCGCCGCGCGAACAGCACGAACAGGATGATCATGGTTGCGACGTTGACCAGAATATTCGCGCCGGCCAATCCCACAAAGCCAAAGCCGGCGAGCAATACGATGACGCTCACCGTGACCTTGATCAGCGTCGTGACGACCGTGATGGCCGCCGGATACTCCATCTGCTCGTGGGCGTAAAACACCGAACTGAGCGCCGAGGAGACACCGCTGGGAATCAAACCTAGCGCCAGCAGGATAATCGCCCACGTCGTATCGTCGGGGAGCGCAAACCACGAGCGCCACAGCCAGAGAACCGCCGCCAATAGCGGGGTCATCACGATCAACAGCGCCACCCGGAGGAGAGCCGTATTCGAAAGATAGCGGTTAGTCTGCGACCGGTCGCGCGAGACCTCCCGCGTCACCAAGGTGCTCAATCCGAAGTTGATGAAGATGTCCGCGTAACCGATCATGACGACCGCAAAAGCAAACTTGCCCGCGTTCTCCGGGCCGAGCAAGCGCAGCATGAACGCCGCGAAAATCGTATCAATCACTTTGTTGAGTAATGAGGTGCCCATCGGCAGCGCGGAGTTCTTCAACACGCGCTTCGCTTCTCGGTCGTGTCTCGCCTCGCGGTAAAACCGACCCCACAGCCAGTAGCCCGCCATCAGCAGAAGCGCCATCGCCGCCACAAACGACACGTACAATCCGACACGGAACGAAAGCGGGTTGTACTTGAAGCGGACCAAGTGAGCGCCTGCCGCCAGCCGCACCGCGCGAAACAATCCGTCGGCGCGAAAAATGGGCGTTTCTCGCTCTACCTGACCGCTAGGCTGGTCAAACGCTTGCCAGCCGTCAAAATAGGCGTCCGCAAGCACCAACCAGCCATCACAGGCACTGTGCGCCTCAATCACAACCTCCTGCGGCGAGTATTTCTGGATCACAACATTCGGCGCGATAGCGCAAGCGGTTGCCGCCGTCGGGATTGGCTCGGCCAGTCCCTCCAGCAAAACTTCACGGGCCGGGTCAAGCCCTTTCAGGTCAGAACCGTAATCCTTCATCAGGCGTGCCCGCTCCACAACAAAAGCGCGCGGCAGCACATCCTCGTTGCGGTAAATGTTGACCTCGCCGCTATAGACTTTCGTGAATTTCGCGCTCGCGAGTGTTTGGGTTGTGATGACATACTTGACATTCGCGAGGTCAAGCAGACGCGACTCCAGCGATCCGCTCCAATAGAACGGCGCGATGCGGTTGTAGAGTAGCTCGCCCTGCTGCTCGATCAGGTTCATCCACTCCGAGTATGGTTTCGGGATGATCGAATCGTAACCGCGGATGTCCTGCAATCCGTAGAGCATCCCCACATTGGGGTTAAGCGTCTTGTCGCCGGGCGCATCGAGCGAGGCTATGCGAAAGAGTCCCGTGTCCTGCTGTAGAAATTTCACGGACGGGGGTGTGAAATCCAAGAGTCTCGGCTCTATGGCGGTGTAGAAGCCATTGCCAAACACAAATAGATCGGTCACGACCACCAGAACCGCCAACGGTTTCCACACGGCCAGCGCGCCCAGGCGCGCCGGTAAGTAGATCGGGCATCGGGAGAGGCGCACCACTGCCCCTGCGCTCAACAGGAAGACGGCGAATCGCACGAGGTTGACGGCCTCGTAGGAATAGAAAACCCGCGCATCCGGGAACGCGCGCTGGGCCAGGTCGGAGTCGCGCAAGACCCTTTCGGCCAGCGCGAGAAACGGGGCCGGGATGACAAGGCTCAGCGCGATAATTGCAAGTAGTCCCGCGCCGCATCCGAACGGCAGCCAGCCAAGAATGACATGCATCGAGAGCGACCTACGGGCATTTTGGCATGCGCCGTCTAATTGGCGGGATAACACCTGCGCGCCAAACCCGGCCATGACCGCGACCGAAAGCGTATAGGGATACACCCAGCGGAACGCGCTGTGCAATTGATTAAAGCCGGGTAGGCCATAGAACAAGATAGCGTAAAGCGGGGTGCCAAAAGCAAATAGCAGAGACAGTACCGCGAGCCCGCTAAACAATCCCACAAACTGCTTAGCCTCGGCCCCTAGGTCAGAGCGGATTAGGGCATAGACAGCGACCAGCGCCAGCACCAGCGGCAGGATGCCGACATATGCTCCGGCCTCCACATAATTCTTGACTCCCCAGAAAATCGTATGGATCGGATTGCCGCCGCTATCGCGCGTCACGGCGACCGTCTGCCCGGCGAAGATGTCGAAATAACTGTGATGCGAGGGGTTACCGAAGAAGTCAGGAATGAGAAATGTCACGACTTGGCGGCTGGGGTATGCCCAGCCTGCCACATCACTGTAGCTGACCGAACCCTGTCGAAAACTGTGCGACACTAGCTCATACAAGGGCACGAGCTGCACTGCCGCCAGTGCGCCGCCTAGCCCGACCATTGCGCCCAGCGCGGCAATCGCCTTAACACCCCACCGTGCCCTATCCCCGCCGCGATTTCTCATCTCGCGGATGATGCGCCACAGCGCGAAGAAGACCATCACCATCGCGTTATAGTAGGCGATCTCAACGTGTCCGGCCAGCAGTGACACGCCTAACACCAACGCGCCCAGCGCACTCCAGGCGATCACCTTCCGCCCATTGGCCGCCGCTCCCGACAGCTGGCGAATAATCATTTCTTCGCAGGTCAATATCAGCGGCAGCCAGCACGCCGCGCTGATGATCATGGGGAAAACAGTCGAGACTTGGAAGAATGCGCTGAACTGATAGGTCAGCCCGGCAATCAGCGCGCCTGATCGCCCGATGCCCAGCGCGCGCGCCAGACCGTACATCGCCGCGCCCGCGATGCCCAACTGAAGCGCGACAAACCAGCCATAAGCGGCCTCTACCGGCATCAAATAAAACAACGCCGAAAACGGATAGAGCGCGGAGTGCTGGCCGGCGGCCAGAAATGGCACGCCGGTAAACAGGTCAGGGTTCCACAAGGGTAGTTGTCCCTGCTGAAGCGAGGCGACGATGAATTTCTTCCAGCCGTAGTTCTCCAACAGCAGGTCCGACAGCAGTTCATTGTGCGGAACGCTCGCGTTGAACGACTCGGCAAACGCGCGCCAGGGCGGAAACGCAAAGAGGTTGTCGGCGGGGATCAGCGTCAGGCCGCCCAGCGTCACCGGCCAGAAGAGCAGGATGGGGAGCAGGAACAGCCAGAGGACGAGCAACAGTTCAGATCGTTTCACGCTCTCGAAATGGGCAGGGGTTGGGTTCCGGTCGGCTCTACAGCCGCAACATTATACACTGGCCGCGCGGGGTGGTCAACGCAAATTGCCCCGCATTATTTTTGACAGGTCATCGAAAGGTTGATAGAATCGTTAACGGTTCGTGGCCTGTTCGTCTAGTGGACTAGGACGCCGCCCTCTCAAGGCAGAAACAGGGATTCGAATTCCCTACGGGCCATACTGTAGGCTGTTCTTCCTCATCATTTTACGCAACACTCTCGCAGATTATAGGGTACCATACGTTCTCACCTCAATAGTATCCCTGCGTAGCCTGGCCTCGCTCAGTTGCTAAGTTGGAGAGAATAGAAGTTCTGCGTCATCCCTTCCGATCACTCATAGCGCAGCGCGTCCATGGGGCTGAGTAGCGCCGCGCGGCGCGCAGGATACAGCCCGAAGAATAGCCCAATCGCTACCGAAAAGCCAAAAGCGAGCAGGATGGAATCGTGAGAGACGAGCGTCGCC
>JACQEC010000388.1 GCA_016200765.1 Chloroflexota bacterium
GGCAAGCGCGCGAGCAACCGGCTCTATGGTCTCGGCGCGTGCGATATGAAGGCGGGCGTGGCGGCAGACATGATGGTGACGCGCGCGCTCCACCGCCGGCGCGACCTTTGGCGCGGAACGGTCTTATTCTCATCGGTGGTGGACGAGGAAGCCTATTCCATCGGCGCACGCGCGCTGGTCAATGCCGGCATCCCTGTGGACTACTGCGTGGTCACCGAGCCGTCATGGGAGAATCCGCTCATCGGCGCAGTCGGTAAGGTGCTCGTCCGCGGCGATGTGACGGGGAAGGCGGCGCATGGGTCATCGCCGTCGGAAGGCATCAATGCGGCTGTCGAGGCGGCTCGGCTGGTTGCAAAACTAGACGAGATGCCGCTTGGCCGGCATCCGCGAATGTCGGCGACACAATGTATCCTGTCTTTTCACAGCGGCAACGACCAATATGTGATTACGGTGCCGGAGAAAGGGCGATTCACCATCAACCGGCATATCGTGCCGGGCGAGAGCGGCGACAGCGTGCTGGCTGAGATGAAGGCACTGGCGGAGAGCCTCAAATCCCCGGCCGAGTTCGCCTTCGCGATAGACCCGCCATATTACCCGCCATGGGAGATTGACCCGCAACACCCGTTTGTGCAACGGTTTGCGCGCGCCTACCAGACCGAGGTTGGGCATTTCCCGCAATTTGGCTATTCGACGGGCGTGGCGGATGCTAACCTTTTTGCCGCCGATATGAATGTTCCGACCATTGAGTTTGGACCGCACGGCGAGGGCCTTCATCAAGCCGATGAGTGGGTAGATGTGCCCAGCATTGCGACGACCGTGCGCGTGCTGCTGCGTCTTGCCACCGATATTTTGAGCATAAGCTGAAAGGGAATTGAACGTGACATACTCGATTGATGACTTTGTGCAAGACGTGAAACGGATTGTGCCGCCAGACGGGAGCGACCCGGGGCCAGCAGGACGCGAGGCTATCAGTCTCCATCTGCGGCGCCTGGCGGTCAACCCCGATATTCTTGCGCGCACAGGCGGCTCTACGGGCCGCCAGGGGACGCACGGCATGGACATCCGCGGCGGTGAGATTCACAAGGAACCCGATGGCACGCTGGCGCTGATGTTGGCGCGGTTCCCGCACGAAATGGAGACGCCCGTCCATAACCACCATTCGTGGGGCGTCGTCTGCGTTGTGACGGGTCAGGACCGCTACGTGGAATGGAAGCGCGTTGACGCGGGCTTGCAGTCCGGTTACGCGGTGGTTGAGAAAGTCTCGGAGCGGATTCTGGGGGCGGGCGAAGTGGTGCACTTTGCTGATACACCGGGTGACATTCACAGCCAACAGGGTATTGGCGCGCCCGTCTGGGAGCTGGTCTTCTTCGGCCGCGACCCCAACGTCAAACCAAGGCTATATTTCGATCCGGCGGCGCATTCGGTGCACTCGGCGCGAGCCGTTTGAGAGTCGCGAATCTGAAACCTCGAGGTGAATCTGTGATAGAATCTACTGTAGCGGGGGTCATGCATCTGTAATCGCGAAAAATTATCTCGATGCGCCCGGATATGGGTTGCGCATCAAGCTATTGGGGCGGATGCGTGCTAAAAGTCAATTGATTCCGCCCTGGTATTGCGTTTTCTGATCAGCAAGAGCGAGCGAGGGGGGGGCCAAATGAAGTGTCCACGTTGTCAGACGAATAACCCTGACGGCACCAAATTCTGTGAAAACTGCGGGCAGGCTTTGGAGCGACGATGCCCGAACTGCAATAACCCTGTGGCGGCAACTGCCAAGTTCTGTGGGACGTGCGGATTTGCATTGGCCGCACCGGCCGTTTCACCGACGCCCATTGCCGCGCCGCCAGCCGCCAGCTCCAACCGCCTTGAGCAATACATCCCCAAAGAGTTGATGGCGAAACTGGAGGCCGCTCGAAGCGGGCGCTCGATGCAGGGCGAGCGACGCATTGTGACCGTTCTGTTTTGCGATGTCAAAGGTTCGACGGCGCTGGCGGAACAGCTCGATCCTGAAGAGTGGGCCGAGATCATGAGCGGCGCGTTTCAGTATTTAATCCAGCCGGTTTATCGCTACGAAGGAACGCTGGCGCGGCTGATGGGAGACGCGATTCTGGCCTTCTTTGGCGCCCCCATCGCGCACGAAGATGACCCGCAGCGAGCGGTCTTGGCCGGGCTAGGCATCCTTGACGGCATTCAGCCATACCGGCAGCAGTTACAGCGCAAGTACGGGCTGGACTTCAATGTGCGCGTAGGCATCAACACCGGTTTGGTCGTCGTGGGAGAGGTTGGCTCCGATTTGCGAGTTGAATATACGGCGATGGGCGACGCCGTGAACCTCGCGGCGCGGATGGAGCAGACGGCGGCACCGGGCAGTGTACAGGTATCAGCAGGAACGTATAAGGCGATAGCACCGTTGTTTGATGTTGAAGCGTTGGGCGGAATCGAGGTGAAAGGGCATAGCGAGCCGGTAGCGGCGTATCGGGTGCTGAGCCGCAAGGCGCAGCCGGGGCGACTGCGTGGTATCGAGGGCCTAGATGCCCCCATGATTGGGCGCGAGAGGGAGTTTGCCCTGCTTCAGCAGGCGTTTGCCGATGTGCAGCAGGGACGCGGGCAAGTCATCTCCGTTATGGGCGAGGCTGGCTTGGGCAAGAGTCGCCTGATCGCAGAATTGCGCCAGTGGGCAACCGCCGAGTTCCAATTCGCTCAGCCGAACGAGGCGACATCAACGATCCGCGGTTGGTACGAAGGACGCTCGCTCTCCTATGAGACCACCATCCCGTACACACCGTTCCGGGATTTGTTCAGCCGACTGTTTAACCTGCGGCTGGACCAGAACGACACGCAGAAGTATAGCCAAATCAAGACCGCACTGGCTACACTCTCACCCGAGCTTGCGGCCAACCAGGCGCCATTCTTCGCGGCGATGTTCGAAATCAAGCCTACCGGCAGTGATGCTGACCTGGTCAAATACCTGGAGCCGCCCGCGCTGCGCGAAAAGGTCTTCAGCTCGATCATGGCGGTGATTGAGCACCTAGCCGCCGCGCAACCGACCGTGCTGGTGTTTGAAGACTTGCATTGGGCCGATTCGACGTCGCTCGATCTCATTGAACGCCTGATGGCGCTGACCGATCAGACGTGCCTGATGCTGTTGGCGGTCTTCCGACCGCAGCGGCAGGATCCGTCGTGGCGATTTCACGAAGTGGCAAGCCGTGACTATGCGCATCGCTATACGACCGTAATGCTGGAGCCGCTGAATGAGGCTAAGTCGCGCGAACTGGTGGCAAACCTGCTCCATGTGGAGGACTTGCCCGAAAAGGTACGCGCGTTGATCCTCAAGAAGGCCGAGGGCAATCCGTTCTTCGTCGAAGAAGTGATTCGCTCACTGCTCGACGCCCGATTGATCGTGAGAGAGAACTCGCATTGGCGAGCGACGCGGGAGATTGAAAACATATCGTTGCCGGATACGCTGGCCGGCGTTATCACCGCGCGCTTGGATCGGCTGGACGAGGACGCTAAACGCGCGGCGCAGACAGCCGCCGTTATCGGGCGCGAGTTTCAGTTTGAGACGCTTACCGAGATTTACGATACCCGGCCCGTGCTGGACAAAGCCATCGGAGAGTTACAGCGGCGCGAACTCGTTCGCGAGAAGAGCCGCCTGCCCCGGCGAGTCTATCTGTTCAAACATGCGCTGACGCAGGAAACCGCCTACGGTTCCATCCTCTTGAGCATACGCCGCGACCTTCATCGGCGCATCGCCGAATGTCTTGAGCGCACCGAACGGGAGCGCGTCAATGACATTGCCCGGCATTTCACCGAAGCGCGCGACTTTGGCCGCGCATTGCCGTTTCTGGTCGAGGCCGGCGAACGCGCCGCGCACGCTTATGCGACGCCGGAAGCGATTGGGTATCTGACTCGCGCCAAGGACCTGTTGAAAACGATAGACAATACCGACCTGGCGCGGCGCATCTATGAAGGATTGGGCGGAGCGCTGTCGCTCGCCAGTCAAATACCGGCGGCGGCGGAGACGTATCAGGAGATGCACCAGTACGCGCAAGCCCACGACGATATTCCGATGCAGATCTCCGCGCTGAACAAGATGGCGATGGTGACGGCACTGCGCCTCGGCGATTTTCAGGGCGCCGACAAGCACCTAACCGACGCCGAGCGGCTGGCACAAGAGAACGGCGAACTGGCAGGACTTGGGGAGATGTTTTACGTGCGATGCGTGATGTGCACCTCGACCGCCGATTTCAGCGGCGCTGTCCACCATCTCGGCGAGTCGGTGCGCATCGGCCGCGAACTGAATATCAAAGAGCAACTGGCGTTTGGCCTCGAACACACCTCCAACACCCTGATGCTGATGACGCGCTTTGAGGAGGGGTGGGCGGCCGCACAGGAAGGCTTGCAGATTGCGCAGGAAATCGGCAATCTCGCGAACGTTGCCAATATTAAGGCAGATAGCATGGCGGGCTATCATCTATGGAAGGGCGACCTCAGCGCCGCGTTGGCGTTGGCCGTAGAAGGCACAAATCTGGCTCACCGTATCGGTGTCGCCATGAGCGAGGCCGGTGGGTCGTTGCAGGCGGGAAGTATTGCAGGTCTGCGCGGCGAGTATCAAAGCGCGTCGGAGTATTTCCGGCGCGGCATTCCGGCCGGTCAACAGTCCGGGTATCCCTTTATGATGGTCATGCCGATGGCCGGATACGTCGCGAATGAAGTCGAGATGAGCGGCGCCCTTAGCCCGGAGGGGCAGGCGTGGCGCGACGAAGCCCTGCAGACGCTCGAAACTCCATTTGGAATGCCGGCGGCGGCTGTCGGATATAGCTTTCTGGGACATGCGGCTCTCGCTCAAGGGGAGATTGATAAGGCGCATGGATACTATCAAAAGGGACTGCTGCTGCCCTCACCTTGGATGAACTTACAGAAACCCGAAGTGTTGGTTGGACTGGCGCGCGTGGCGATAGTGCGGGGTCAGTTGGATGAAGCCGAGCAGCGCCTGGCCGAGGCTCGCACGTATAGCGAGGAGCGCGACATGAAGAAAGCCTATCCCCAAATCGCGCTCGCCAGTGGACTGTACAGCATGGCACGCGGCAATCCGGAACAAGCATTGGCTGAATACGCTCGCGCCGAGGCGCTGGCGATGGATATGCAGATGCGGCCGGTGGTTATGCAGGCGCGGATCGGCGCGGCGCGTTCGCTGGCCGCGCTAGGGCGCACCGACGAGGCTGAAGCTAAGCGCCGCGAGGCGCAGGCGATGGTAAGCGAAATTGCCGGCCTATTTACCGACGAGGCGATGCGCGCCGCGTTCTCTGCTCACGCTGAGCGCCAAATCGAAAACGCCATGACCGCGCCGGCGACAACTGCGTCCAAGTCGGCGGATGCAGGAGATTCTGACTGTCCTCATCTCGAGCAAATACAGGATGTCGTGCGGAGCTCAGATGGGTGCGAGGAGTGCTTGAAGATGGGTGATACATGGGTGCACCTGCGGATGTGTATGATCTGCGGCAACGTGGGCTGCTGCGATAACTCCAAGAACAAACATGCCACCAAGCACTACCGAAGCAGCGGGCATCCGATCATGAAGTCACTGGAGCCGGACGAAAACTGGATGTGGTGCTACGTGGACCAGCTGGCGTTTGAAACGGAGTAAGCACGGAAGGTTGGCAGATTCGGTTTACGAGGAGCGTCTGAGCTGTAGCGGGAGTGTAATTTGAAAGCAGGTCTCGCCGGGGCTGGAACGCACTTCAATTTGGCCGTGATGCTTCTGGACGATGTTATAGGTGATATGCAGACCCAGTCCAGTGCCTTTGCCGGGTTCTTTGGTGGTGTAGAATGGCTCGAAGATGCGTTCCTTAACCTCAGGTGGCATGCCGGGGCCGTTATCGGCGATCTCGACGACCACTTTTTCGTCAGACGTATACGTGCGCAGTGTTAATTCGCCGCGGCCTTGCATGGCATCAATCGCATTATCTATGATGTTGGTCCAGACCTGATTCAGTTCGCTGCCATACGCCTCGATGCACGGCAGGTCAGGCGCAAGTTCTTTTTTGACGGTGATGCCGTCACCGGCTTTTAATTTGTGCTTGAGCATGACCAGTGTGTTATCGAGGCTCTTGTGGATATCAACTTCCTGCACCGGCGCCTGATCTTTGTATGAATATTCTTTGACCGACTTGACAATCTCCGAAATGCGCTCCGCGCTGTTGCTCACCTCCGCCAGCAGCGCATAGACGTTACAGCCCGCGCCCAGCCATTGCAGAATGACTATGGCCTCATTGGGCGCTAGTCCCACGCAGAGGTCCGACACGGATTTGGCGTCCCAGCCGAATGAGACAAGAGTGGGCGCGAGCTCCCACGCATTGTCCACCTGATGGTCTTCCAGCCACACCTGCAAATCGTATTCGCGGTCGCCGCGCGTGAGCGGGTCAAGTTCAATCTGGGCACGCGCGCGCCGAACGATTTCCATGCGCAAGCTATTCACCACCTGAAGCTTGATGTGGTCCAACCCCAATGCGGTGAGCGCAGTCGCGCGCATCTGCCACTGGGTCAGCGCGTCGCCCAGCAGATCGGCGCTGCGGCGCGTGGCGGCGGCGGGGTTGTTCAGTTCGTGCATCAAACCGGCGGTCAGCGTGCCGAGCGCGGCCATCTTCTCGCTCTGTTGCAGCATAGACTGTGTGTTGCGCAGCCGCTTGGTGGAGGTGTGAAGGATTTCAAGGGCGGCGGTCGCGCTTTCCGACAACAGCCGCTGAAACGAGTCCTGACTGATTTGCAGGACATGGCTATCCTGCACCGCGCGCACGGATGCGCTCCGCGGGGATTTATCTAAGAGCGACATCTCACCGAGCACCTCGCCGGCACCGCGCATGGCGAGGAATACTTCCTGCTGACCGGAGCGTTTGGTGACCTCGAACTCACCGTCTTTGATAATGTAAAGCGCGTCGCCGACTTCGCCCTCCTTCATCAGGAACTCGCCGGGGGAGACGGCGATGGTCTCGGACATACCACACAGGCGCTCCAGGTCTGCCTGCGGCAGCCCTGAAAATAGCGTGAGACGGCGCAGGAATTCGATATTGCCCGGCGACTGAGAAGCGGGGGTATCAGTTGCAGTCACGTTATCTTCCCTCATCTGGATCGTCTACGTTAAGCACGACGGCCATTTTGAACGGAGCGCAGAGTCAGTAAGAGACGACCGGTTGTTGTATGCCATAATACCGGTGTGCTAAATCGTCTTGAAGTATTGCCAGAACAGGGCAACGGCCATGGCGCCTTCACCCGTAGCCGAGGCGACGCGCGGGTTTGTGCCATGGCGCACATCGCCTGCGGCGAAGATGCCGGGAACGCTCGTCTCCAACATAAATGGGTCGCGATCAACCATCCAGCCTTTGGGCCGCTTGCTGTCGGGCATGAGGTCGCGACCGGTCAGGATGAAGCCCTTAGGATCGAGCAGGACCAACCCTTCGACCATCTGGCTCTGCGGTTTGACGCCGATGAATACGAACATTGCGGCGGCGGGCATGACCTGTGTCTCGCCGGTGACTTTGTTCTGAACGGTGAGAGCTTCCAGTTTTTCTTGACCATGCGCCTGAACAATCTCGCTGTTATAAATGATCTCGATTTTGTCGTTGGCCTGAAGCAAATCCACGAGGTATTGCGACGCGTTCAACTCCGGCCCGCGCACCAACATCATCACCTTGCGCGCGAAGCGACTCAAGTACATCGCGCCCTGCGCGGCAGAGTTCGCTCCACCGATCACAAAAACAAGCTGATCCTGATAATACATCGCTTCGGTATGGGCGGCGCCGTAGTAGATGCCCGCTCCGGTCAGATTGTTTGCGCCCAAACAGTCCATCACGCGGAATGATGCTCCGGTGGTCACAAGGACGACGCGGCCCAGCACTTCGCTACCATCGGACAAGGTCACGACGCGGTAGTTGCCTCGCATCGCAACCTTGTCGGCGGCCAGCGTTGAAAGGATCTCTGTGCCGAAGCGACGAGCCTGCGTCACAGCCCGGCGCGTCAACTCGTCACCCGAGATACCGGAAGGGAACCCGAGATAGTTTTCAATTTTAGGGCTTGTCCCGGCCTGCCCGCCGGGGGCTTCACGCTCAATAACCAGCGTCTGCAAGCCCTCCGAGCTGGCATAGACCGCCGCGGCCAGCCCCGCCGGGCCAGCCCCGATGATGATCACATCATAGGCAGGATGGGCGGCGGCGGTTCCCAATCCCACTTTGGCGGCAAGTTCCAATATAGTGGGCTGAACTTGAACAGTGCCATCCGGAAAGAAGAGGGTCGGAATCTTTAGCGCGCCCTGATTGTGATCCTCGACCAAGGCCCGCGCCTTTTCACTGCTGTCCACGTCCAGCCATTGGTACGGAATCTGGTGGCGGGCGAGGAACTCTTTGATGGAGTGTGAGGCAGGCGACCAGAGCGTGCCCGCCACGCGGATGCCGTCAAAGGGCATGTGCCCGCCGGCCTTCCACTCTTCGAGCAATTCATCAAGCACGGGATAGAGATGTTCCTGGGGCGGGTCCCAGGGCTTCATGAGGTAGTAGTCGAGTTCGACCTTGTTGATCGAACTAATGGCGGCCTCTGTGTCGGCATAGGCTGTCAGCAGCACCTTCTTGGCGTCGGGGAAAACCTGCCGCGCCGCCTCGAGGAATTGAACGCCGGTCATCTGCGGCATGCGCTGGTCGGCGACAAAGAGCGCAAGCGCATCGCCGCGCTTGACGAGTTGCTTGAGCGTTTCGAGCGCGGCCGCGCCGGAATCGGATTGCAGGACGCGATATTCGCGGCCATACTTTTGCCGCAGGTCGCGGGTCACCGCGTTCAACACCGCGCGATCGTCATCTACCGCCATGATCAGTGGATTTGCCACCGCCAAACCCTCCAACTTCTGTGGGAATTGTATGAGTTTCTCATCGAGCAGGATTTTATCACGGAAGTTCGCTCCGCCGCAATATCGGATGCGAACAGGGGTATAGCGCAGAAACGTCGGAGAGGTGAGGAGGTTGGGCGTGAGTTACGCAGGCGGTTAGAAACCGCCTGCTATGCAGCAATTCTCCATTTGGGAAACAAGAGGGCGGGCATTAGGGTGAAGCTCCCAACTCCAGTTGAGTAGCCATGAACTGAAACAAGTGTGACCAAGACTGAAAGTAGAAATAGCGGGTCAGCGTGCGCACATCGTCCCAA
>JACQEC010000379.1 GCA_016200765.1 Chloroflexota bacterium
CTGGCAACCGCGCACACCGGCCATGGCGGCTAACCTCACCGACCACATCTGGTCCATGGATGAACTACTCAGCTTCCGCATCCCGCCAAAGCATTTATGGGCCGTTTAGAGCCGTGCCTCATTAAAGGGACACTACCAGATGATGACGTTAGAAACAAAAACACTCGTCTATGCATAGACGAGTGTTTTTGTTTGTCAGGATTGGGCCTCAAAATGGGCCAAGGTGTCGGGGAGAGAGGATTTGAACCTCCGACCTCTTCGTCCCGAACGAAGCGCGCTACCAAGCTGCGCTACTCCCCGCTGGATAGGCTCCATTCTAACTGAAGTTGTGGCCAACGCCAAATGGAGCCCGCCTGCGTCCAGCGCTTTTTCCGACTACACTTTCGCTTGACCTGCCTGCGCCATCGCCCCATCGTCAGCCGCGGGGGCGCTCCGGCTGGCGGAGGTCGGCTGTTGCTCCGCCGCTTGCAACTGCTTGAACCAGGCCGGGTGCCACTGCTCGACGTGCTTGCGGCTGACGCGCGTGGAGAACATGGAGACCAGCAAGGGCCAGTTGCGCGGCGCGAGCGTGACCGCCGCCAGATGGATCACCAGCATGATCACGGCCAGCGCGGTGAACAGGTCGTGCAGGGCGGTCATCTGCGCGACGAAGGTCAGCGGGAAGGGATAGAGATAGCGGAAGACCTTCACCAGACCGGTAAACACAATGACCGTGATGATGATGAGCCACGGCAGATAGGAGAAGATCTTCTCGGCGGGCAGGAACTTGCCCAGCCGCTTCGGCGGCGCGATGCCGAAGGAAATCAGGATCTCGGCGATCGGCTTGCGGATGGCTTTGGGAATCTTCAGGCCAAAGGCCGCGCCCGCCGGCCCAAACACGCCGCTGTATTCGATCAACTCGCCAATGCCCTCCGTCACGTCGCGGAACGAGCGCGGGATCAGCCCCAGCCCGCCGGTGATGGCGTTCTGCGTCAGATGGCTGGCGATGGCAAAGATGATCGCTCCGGCGCCGATGTAATGAAACGCGAAGACCGTTCGCAGGTCGTCGGGGCGTTGCACCCAGCGCAGGATGATGCCGCCGCTGATCATGCCGATGATGAAGCCGAGGCCGTTCAGCCAGTGCGCGATGACCGTGCCAAAGTCGTGGCGGATGACCACCGGCGAATCCGGCGCGGACTTGGGCTGGCGGCGGCTGGCCCGGCCTTGCCAGACGCCGAAGGCGATGCCGAGCGCCGCGATGAAGGGCAACGCGCGCGCCAGGAGCAGGGCGTCGTTGAAGAGCGCCGTCTGCGGCGGGAAGCCGTCGCCGCCGCCTTGCGCGAACACCGCGCTTGCCGTCATCACCAACAGGCCGAGTGCCGCCGCGCCCACCACCGTTAGAGTTCGTTTCACTGTTTATCCTCCGCCGCTACGCCGGCTTGACCGTCTGCTGATCGCGCAGTTTCAGAAAGTGCGCCTGATCCGATTTGGGCCCGTCGAGGCACATCCGGTCGCTCTTGAGGATGCCTTGCTTGATGCGGATGTTGATCGGGCAGCGCTCGATGCAGGCCGGGCCTTCGGGCCGGAAGTAGCAGAGGTCGCACTTCGTGAAGACGTTCTTCAGCGGGTCGTAGGTGATGCGCGTCTTCTGCCCGACGGTCAGTTGGTTGGTGGCCACACGCTCGGCGCGCACTTCAAACGGGCAGGCCTGGGCACAGCGTCCGCAGGCAATACACGTCTGTTCGTTGATGACCCGCGCGCCGGTCTTCGGCTCGATTTGCAGGGCGTTGACCGGACAGACGGGCAGGCAGGGCGATTCGGGGCACTGCAAGCACGGCGCCTGGATGAACGAGCCGCGCCCCGGATAGTTCTTCAATACCTCCGGGTCCACTTGCGTCGCCGGTTCGTCGAAGATACGAATGCGCGAGACGCTGGACAGCCCGGCCTTCTTGTGCGCGTCGGTGCAGGCCACCTCGCAGGTCAGACAGCCAATGCAGAGCGTGGGGTCGGGGAAGATCACGCCGCCGGACTCGCGGTCAATGGAGGTGTTCGGCGTCTTGAGTACGCCGAAGCCGCCGAGGCCAACCGCGCCCAGCGCCACGAAACCGGCCGCGGTCGTCGTCAGAAATTCGCGGCGCGACAGGTCTTTCGCTTTCGGGGCGTGAAGTTCCGAGGGCGCGCCGCCGATGCCGCTAGGGTTGGATGATGACATAGGCTCTTCCTCGTTCAGAGACTCCTCTGGGCTTACCGCCGGCCGCTGCGCACAAACACGATCACGCCGAGCGCAACGACGGCCAGCAACACGCCCAGCGTTCCAAAAGCCACTACACTGAGGTCGTCCTTCGACAGGCTCAGGACGCTGGCCCCCGATCCAGTCGGTGGGGGCGCCGCGGGAGGCAGGGTGGGCGCAACGGCCGGCGCGCCGGGCGCAACCTCCCCCGGCACCGGCGTGCCGCGCAGGGCCGCCACACCGTCCGGCGCGCTCAGGTCAATCAGGTAGATGTCAAAGTTGCCGGCGCGCGGCGAGTGGAACAGCACTTTGCTCATGTCGGGGCTGAACTCAAACGGCCCCTGCAGGAACCACGGGAAGTGGTTGTCGGCGCCATCGCTGAGCACCTCGCGCAGGTTACTGCCGTCTCTGTGCACCATCAGGATGGCTTCATTGGCGCCGCCCACGCCGGTGTCGCGGTCGCCGCCCGCGAACGCTAACTGCTGGCTATCCTGGGTCCACGCCGCCTGATGGCAGGCGAAGGTGCATTGATTGCTCTTGGCGCTGGCTAAATTCCGGGTCAGCGGTTTAGCATTACTGCCATCAATGCCCGCGCTCCACAAATCGAGTGTCTCGTTCTGATAGACGTAGAAGGCTAAGCGTTGGCCGTCGGGGCTGGGCGCGGCGAAGTTGGCCTGCTGTCTCATCTGCGTCAACGTCTTCAGACTGCCGTCGGCGATATTAACCATCCAGATCTCGCGCCGCGCGCCGTCGCCGGAGTCGAAGACGATACTCTTGCCGTCGGGCGTCCAGACCGGATGGCGGTCGTCGGTCGGGCCTTTGGTGAGCGCGCGCTGATTGCCGCCGTCGGCGTCCATCAGGTAGATATGATAGGTGGCGCTGCCGCGATTGGATTGGAACGCGATGGCGCGGCCATCCGGGCTCCAGGACGGGCGCACGTCAATAGCCGGGTCGGTGGTCAACTGCCGGATAGCCGGGCCAAGCACGAGCGGCGTAGCCTCGGTCTGCGCCGGCCCGTTCCAGAGACCGAGCGCCGCGATAAGCGCGAGGCCAAGCGCCAAGCGGCGGCGGATAAAGGAAAACAACGCTGAGCGGAATTTAGTCATGACGACCTGCCGACAGGGCCAGCCCTGAGCCTGCCGAAGGGATATGGCCTGTGATGAAATCACGGCGCGAGAGTGTCAACTGCACGGGCTCGCCTTCGGTTGGCGCGCCGGTCTCTGCGGCGGCACGCTGCGCGAGCGCGGCGATGTCGCTCGCCAACTGTTCTAGCTGGTCGCGCAGGGCGCGCAACTCGTCGTTTTGTAGGCGGCGATAGGCTGTCAACTGCTGTTCAAAGCGCTGCAATTCATCGGCGTGGAGTTTCTCAAACGCGGCGATCTGTTGCTCTAGCCGCTGGGCGGTGTTTTCCAGCGCTTTCGCGGCGTGAAGTTCCGATTCGGCAATCACTTGGCCTCCGGCGCGCGCCCTTCGGCAGGGGCGGGACGCTTCGCCTCGATGTCTGGCGCTTTCGCGGCGTGAAGTCCCGACCCTGAGCCCGCTGAAGAGCCTAGTTCTTCCAGGACGGCATTATAATACGGATGGTTGAGGAAGGTATCAAGCGGTTCAACGCGGCAGCTATGCCCGCCTTCAGCCTGCTGAAGGACGGCGCCGCGCGCGGCCTCGGCCAGGGCCTGCGGCACGAATAAGACGTCCACACACGGCGGCAGGTCGTCGAGCGCGCGCAGGCTGACCGTTGCGGCGAGACCCGCATCGGCCGCTTTGTGCTTGAATTGGTTATAGCCGATAGCCAGAGGGCCGGGAAAAACGTCGCGGGTGAAGCCGAAGACAATCTGCTTCAGCGGCGGCGCTTCCACCGCTGTGGGCTCCGGCGCGCGCCCTTCGACAGGCTCAAGGCTGGCGCTGTCCGCCGGTGAGGGGAGCATCTCGTCGAGAGTGGGGTACGGCTCGTCGGTGACGACTGAAAAGCGATAGGGGTTAGCCGCCAGCGCGGGCGACGGGTTCGTTGCCGACAACGACGCGGCGCGCGGATACCAGGCCGCGTCAATGAACAGCATGTCCCGATCGTTGAAGTGGTCGTCGGGGATCGGCTCGCCCATCAGCCATGCCTCGAAGCCTTTGGCGGCAATACGGATGAGGTCGGCTTCGGAAATATCCCAGCGCGTGTCCACCTCGCGCGCGAACGCCTCGAAGATATGAACATGCAGAAAA
>JACQEC010000001.1 GCA_016200765.1 Chloroflexota bacterium
CGGCCATCTGCACCGCGGCGGCCAGCACGGCCTGTCGCGCTGGAAGAATATGCTTCTGCCCATCGCGGCGATTCCGATTGCGCTGTGGGGATTGTGGGCGGCTATCCTGCACATGCCCAAGACAGCGCCCAAGCGCAGGCTGGCGCTGGAGAAACGGGTGATGCCAAACGGGTGGATTGTCAAGAAGATGTACAATCCCGGCTGGAAAGCCGATTCAACCGTGTGGCTGGCTGGCAAGGATCAGCCACCACCGGTTGTGCCCGTGCCGATGTCGGCAACGCCGACGAAGAGGCAGGGTTAGTGCTAGAAACGGATGCCATCGCCGACAGGGCGAACTGGTCGGCGCGCGCGCTGGCCGTCTTTCGACACCCCAACTATCGTCTCTATATCATCGGCCTGGTCGTCTCGCAGGTCGGGACGTGGATGCAATACACGGCGCAGGGGCTGTTGGTCTACCGGCTGACGCACTCGCCACTCGCGCTGGGGCTTGTCGGCTTTCTACCGATGATCCCGCTGGTGCCGCTGACCGTCGTGTCCAGCGTGCTAGCCGACCGCCTGCCGCGCCGCAAGCTTCTGCTCTGGGTGCAATACGCCTCCATTTTCCCGCCGCTGGCGCTGGCGGCCCTCACGTGGTCGGGCGCGGTTGAGATTTGGCACATCGTCGTGATTGAGGTCTTGATGCAGGGTCTGGCCGCGCTGGACTTGCCAGCCCGGCAGGCGATGATTGTAGATACGGTGGACCTGAACGACCTCGACACGGCGGTCGCTGTCAGCACGTCTGGGTTCAACACAGCGCGTATTATCGGGCCGGCGCTGGCCGGTGTGTTGGTCGGGCTGACCGGTGAGGCGTTCATCTTCGCGCTGAACGGGTTTAGTTTTCTGGCCGTCGCGGCCGCGCTGTTGATGATGCGCTTGCCGGAGCGCGAGATGACCGCGCGCCGGCGCTCGATGGGCGCGAATATGGTGGATGGCGTGCGCTACCTGCTGCAGGAGCCGCTGTTGGTAGCCGCCATCCTGCTGTCGGTGATCGTCGGCCTGTTCATTATGCCGTACCAGCGATTCATCCCGGTGCTGGTGCTGGATATATTGGACGCCGGCGATATCGGCGTTGGACTGCTGAACGCGCTGGCGGGACTCGGGGCGGTGCTGGGCACCGCGGTCCTGGTCTGGATGATGAGCCGCTGGCCGGGCCAGCGCGGGCGGTTGGGGCTGCTGCTGGGCGCGCTGTTGGCCTTTGCGGCGATGGGTTTTGGGCTGTCCACCTCCTTCTGGCTATCGGGCCTGTTGGTCGCGGTGGTCGGCGCAGGGCTGGTGGCGGTGCGCAGCATCGCCTTTACATTGGTGCATGTCAACGTCCGCGAGGAACTGCGCGGCCGTGTGACGGGCCTGATGGTCTTGTTAGCGGTCAGCTCGATGCGAGTCGGAGAGCTGGTGGTGGGCTTTCTCGCAGAACGCATAGGGACACCCGGCGCTCTGATGGGTTGGGCGGTAGGCTGTCTGGCGGCTGTGGCGGCCCTGAGTTTGCTGACGCCTCGCCTGCGGCGGGCAGCCTAGCGCCGGGCTATGACCCTAGTCCTATCGCATAAAATGAAAGTTTAATGTAGAATACCTCGTAGACTGATGCCCCCGATCCAGTCGGGGGCCACTCCCTTTAGAACCATACCCTTCTTAAAGAAGCGGGAGAAGGTTCTCCAGCAGTCTGATTTGAAGGGAAATACACGTCAATCAATTGAATAGTCTAGAAACACGGATGATGCATGGCAATTCACGATCAAATCGTCGTTATTGGCGCCGGTCCGGCTGGCCTGACCGCCGCCTACGAACTGGTGAAACACGGGAAGACGGCAACCATTTTGGAGGCTGATCCGGTCTATGTCGGGGGTATCGCTCGCACCGTGCTGTACAAAGGGTACCGCTTCGACATTGGCGGCCACCGGTTTTTTAGCAAGAGTCAGGAAATCATGGATTTGTGGCAGGAGGTGCTGGGCGATGACTTCCTGTCGCGCCCGCGCCTGTCGCGCTGGCTGTACAACGGCAAATTCTTCGATTATCCCATCAAGCCTCTGGAGATTCTGGGCGTCTTTGGCTTGCTGGAATCGTTCCGCATGTTCCTGTCCTATGGTTGGATCAAGCTGTTTCCCATCAAGCCGGAAGTCACGCTGGCCGACTACTATATCAATCGTTTTGGCCGCGTGCTGGCCAAGCCGTTCTTCATTGACTATAACGACAAGTTGTGGGGGATGCCCTGCAACCAGTTAAGCCCCGATTTTGCGAAACAGCGGGTGAAGGGCATTTCGTTTATCAGCGCGATTATTGACCCGGTACAGCAGAAGCTCAAGTGGGGCGGCAAGCAGGACGTCGTCAAGAGCTTCATCCCCGAATTCAAATACCCGCGCTACGGCCCCGGCCAGATGTGGGAGAAGTTCCGCGATCTCGTGGTGGCCGCGGGTGACACGCTCCACATGGGCACGCGGGTCGTCAAGGTGCGCCACGACGAGCAGAAGATTCTGGCGCTGGAGACCCAGAACGCCAAAGGCCAGTGTGAAGAGTACGTCGGCGACTACGTGATCTCTTCGATGCCCCTGCGCAAGATGATTCTCTCGATGGACCCGCCGCCGCCGCCGGAAGTGGTGGAGGCGGCGAAGAGCCTGAAATTGCGAGACTTCATCACCGTTGCGCTGATTGTCAACCGCAAAGACCTTTTTCCCGACCAGTGGGTCTATCTGCATGACAAGGGCATGAAGCCGATCCGGATGCAGAACTTCAACAACTGGAGCCCATATCTCGTTCCCGACCCGAACACGACCTGTCTCGGCTTTGAATACGTCTGCGCGCGCGGCGACTCGCTCTGGCAGATGACCGATCCGCAGTTGATTGAGCAGGCCACGTCTGATCTGGTGCGGACGGGCTTTGCCAAGCGCGAGGACGTGATGGACGGCGCGGTGGTGCGCACGGTGGACGTTTATCCGGTGTACACCCTCGACTATGAAGCTAAAGTGAACGTGATTCGCGACTATTTCAGGCGCTTCGACAACCTGCTCCACTACCAGATACAGCAGGTGGGGCGTTCCGGGATGCACCGCTATAACAATTCTGATCATTCGATGATGACCGCGCTGTTGGCGGTGCGCAACATTTTGGGGCAGGGGCCGTTCGACCCGTGGCTGGTGAACGTGGATGCTGAATATCACGAAGAGGCCAAAGCCGACAAATCGTAAGCAACCCTTCGGCCTTATGGCGACCGCTGATCGAGTTCCGTGATTTGAGGTGAATTCAAAACAGCGGTCGCTTTTTTTGCTTGTAAGCCGTCATAAACCAATAGACAAATCAAATATTGTGTGCTACCATCTTCTAGTTAGACTGTAGAAAGCGACAACTATCATTAGGGGGTTGAAGCAGGCTATGAAGAGTCGTTGGCGTCGTCAATTATCTCAGAAACCCTTTCGCCCGCTCGCGCTGTGGCTGTTGATGGCGGTGCTGGCCCTGTTGGTGGGCGCGTGTGACACCGGACCTGCACCGACGCCCAGCCCCACTCCACCGCCGCCGACGGCTACAGCAGAGGCCACCGCGACATTGACCCTTGCGCCGACCGCCACGCCGGTGCCGCCTACGGTCACGCCGACGATACCTCCGACGGCGGCGCCAACCGCCACACAGGCCCGCCCGACAACCCCACCGGTCGCTCTGACGGGAGCCGGGCTTATCAGCGCGCAGGTGCCGCCCCAAATGGCGAAAGATAAATGCGGCGACTTCCAGCGCGACGGCTTTACGGTCACGGCGTTATGGGTTGAGCGCGGTGAGGTGGACAAGGGAGGCGGTCGCTACGATTGGACCTCGTTAGATGCGCAGGTCAACGAACTCCGCAATTGCAATGTTGAAGTCATGCTGCACGTGCAGGCAAAAATGGGCGAAGCGCGCGTCCCGGCCAACATGGACGATTATATGCGCTATCTCACCGAGTTTGTGAAGCACCTGAAAGGCCGTGTGCGGCGCTACTCCATCGAAAATGAAGCCGTCGGCAGTCAGAACTGGCCGAGCACGCCCGAAAGCTACTTTAGCATGCTGGATCGGGCTTACACGACGATCAAAGCCGCCGACCCGTCCGCCTTGGTGGAAAACAGCGGTATCTCCAGCGAAGCCTTTGGATTTGCGTGGGCCTATAACCTGTATCAGGCCGGCCAGCAGCAACAGGCGCTCACCGTCTCCCAGCAAACGCTGGCCGAGGGCGTTGCCGGACTGAAGACGAACTCGCCAACAAGCGTGAACAGCCTTGATGCCTTTTGGAAGACTGCTCTCGTGTCGCGGGGTCTGGCGTGGTGGCCTTTACTGCTCAAGCATCAAGCCAGCATAGACGTGTTCCAGTATCACTACTACGGGCCTTGGGAGAACCTGCCCCTGCTTCTCCGCTGGCTGCGCGCGCAGGGAATCACCAAGCCCATCGAGGGCTGGGAGGTCGCGCGCCGCTACCACGGGCAGGTCGCGTTCGATGAAACGTTCCACGCGCAGGAGACGGTGAAGCTTCTCGTTTCGGCAGCCGGCGAGGGCTCGCAGGTAAGCCTCTTCATGCGCTATGCCGACTGGTCGGAAAATAACTTGCCGGGCTTGTTGATGCCGCAGGGAACACCCCGTCCCGTCGAAACGGCGTTCCGCATGATCACCCAGAATTTGGCGGGTTACACCGCGGCCAGTTTTGTGGATCTCGGTCCGGCGGCGTGGGGCTATCGCTTCAGCCGGCCGCAGGGCGATGTGGTTGTGGTCTGGGCGACGGGCAATCCAACGACGGTCAAGCTCCCGATACAGGGCCGCTCGGTGCAGGTAACCGATATCACCGGCAAGACTAGCACCGCCGACCCGGCCAATCTGGCGGTGAGCGCGAGTCCGATTTTTGTTCAGTAAAGGAATCTGACAGTTACAATGAACGGATCAAAGGAGCCTGCCCTGAGCCCGTCGAAGGGTCGTGTGCTGATCATCGGGTTAGATGGGGCCACCTGGCAAAATGCCCGCCGCTGGGCTGAAGCCGGCCACCTGCCAACCTTTCGCCGCTTGATGGAAGACGGCGCGTGGGGCGCGCTGGAAAGCGTCGTGCCCCCCTCGACGCCGGTGGCGTGGAGCAGTTTTGCCACCGGCAAGTATTCCGGCAAGCACGGCCTCTTTGACTTTATGGCGCGGCGCGCTGGCTCCTACGATCAGTACACCGTCAACGCCAGCACCCGCGACGGCGCGCCGCTCTGGCAACTGTTGAGCGCGGCGGGCTATCGCGTTTCCGTATTCAACGTGCCGCTGACCTACCCGCCGGACAAGGTGAACGGGCAAATGATCAGCGGCTTCCTGACGCCCGCGCACGCCGCCGACGCTTCGTGGCCGCGTGAACTGCAGGCGGAACTGAAGCAGGCCGTGCCAGACTTCACGTTCTACCCGCCCAACGTCTATACGCCCGGTCAGGAAGCGGCCTTTACCCAGACCATTGACCGGCTGAATCAGGCGACGCTCGATGCGGTGCGCTATATGATGCGCCACCAACAGTGGGATTTCTTCATGGGCGTCTTTATGGGCACGGATGTCATCCAGCACTTCCTCTGGGGCGAAATGGAGCGCGGCCAGGGCGCGCACGCACAGGCGATCCTGCGCTGTTATCAGTTCATGGATGGCGTGCTGAAGGAGATGCTCGCTGGGTTGGCCCCGCACGACACCCTGATCGTCATGTCCGATCATGGCTTCGGCAACCTCACCCACTACTTTCACACCAACGCCTGGCTGGTGGAGCGCGGTTACCTCAAGTTTAAGCGCACGCCCGGTTCCGCCTTGCGCGCGCTGGGCTTCCGGCTGGGGCTGACCCCGCTGGAGGTGTTCCAGAAGATACTGGCGCTAGGGCTGGGCAAGAAGGTGCAAGAGACAGCCAGCGAGCGCAACGACATGATGAAGACGCTGGTCAAGCAGTTTTTTGTCTCCCTGTCCGACGTAGACTGGAACCACACACGCGCCTACTCGATGGGCTTTGGCGGGCAAATCACCGTGAATCTCAAGGGCCGCGAGCCTCAAGGCTGTGTCGCGCCGGGCGACGCCTATGAGGCGGTGATCCAGCAGTTGACAGACGACCTGCGCCGGATTGTGGACCCGTACACCGGCAAGCCGCTCGTCGGAAAGATTTACCGCCGCGAGGAGCTGTTCCACGGCCCTCACGCCGATCAGGGGGCCGACATCCTGTTTGAGCCGCAAGACTGGAGCCGTCAGCCGTTCGCGGGCCACGAGTTCGCCTCTCGCCGCTGGCTGGAACCGTGTACCGACCGCACCGGCACGCACCGCATGGACGGCCTGCTGGCGCTCTTCGGTCCGGGCATCCGCCGCGGCTATCAGGTTCAGGGGGCGCGCATTGTGGACGTAACCCCGACCGTGCTGGCGCTCCTCGGCGTGCCGATCCCCGAGGATATGGACGGCCGTGTGCTGTCGTCCGCGCTGAAACCAGAAGCCCTGCCCGAGTTGAACGTGACCTTCACGCAGGCGACGGCGTCCGAGCGCGGCCCAGCCGTTGAAATGAGTGAGGAAGATCAAGCGATCATAGACCAGCACCTGCGTGATTTAGGGTACATCGGATAACTCACCGCAGAGGGCGCGGGGCTAATTTTAGATTGTTGATTATTGATTTTAGATTTTTGATTGCCAATCTAAAATCTAAAATCGAAAATCAATAATCCCCCAATCAGCAGGGTAATTGGGTAAGAGGAGACGGGTTGAGCGATGAGCAATGGACTGAATAACAAACCGCAGCCTGCCCTGAGCCTGTCGAAGGGCCGGGTGATGGTGATTGGCGTGGATGGCGCGACCTTGGACTTGATCGAGCCGTGGGTCAAAGCGGGGCTTCTGCCCAACTTTGCGCGGCTGATGCAGGAAGGCAGTTGGGGCAATCTGATCAGCATTGTGCCGCCGATGACCCCGACCGCATGGAGCAGTTTCGCCACCGGCACCAATCCGGGCAAGCACGGCCTCTACGATTTCGTCGGGCGGCGCGAGGGCAGTTACTCGACGTGGCTGACCAATGCCAGCCACCGCAAGGGCAACAGCATCTGGAAGCTGTTGGGTCAGGCCGGTTATCAGGTGACCGTCTTCAATGTGCCGGTGACCTACCCGATTGATAAGGTCAACGGTCAGTTCGTCAGCGGCCTGCTGACGCCCGCTGGCGCGACCGATGCCTCGTGGCCGCCGGAACTGCTTGGCCAGCTCAAGCGCGCCGTGCCGGAGTTCAACTTCTCGCCGCCCGGCGTTTTTTCGCCCGGCGAGGAACTCGACTTCGTTCAGCAGATTACCGACCTGAACCGCACGACGCTCAAGACCGCAAAAGTCCTGCTCGGCAACAAGCCCTGGGACTTCTACATGGCCGTTTTCATGGGTGTGGATATTATCGGCCACTTTATGTGGAAGCAGATGGTGGACGGTCAACAGCCGGGCTACCAGCCCAACTCGCAGACCGAAGCGACGCTGGCGAAGGCGATCCAGACCTGCTACCAGCAGATAGATCAGGCGATGGGCGAGTTGATGCAGGCCGCCGGTCCCGACGATTATGTCGTGGTCATGTCTGACCACGGCTTTGGCTCGCTTGACCGCTACATCCACGTCAACACCTGGCTGATGAAGCGCGGCTACCTGAAGTTCAAGAATACCCCGCTGACCCTGCTCAAGCGGGCGATGTACGCGCTCGGCATCACGCCGATCACTGTCTATCAGATGTTGCGCGCGCTCCGCCTCGGCGAGCGAATGCGCCGCACCGGGCGCGGTGGCAACAGCAACCAGCGCGCGCAGGCCCTGATCAAGA
This sequence comes from Chloroflexota bacterium, assembly GCA_016200765.1. Taxonomy (GTDB): domain Bacteria; phylum Chloroflexota; class Anaerolineae; order JACRMK01; family JACRMK01; genus JACQEC01. Next base: position 7,808 of record JACQEC010000001.1, read on the forward strand.
AGGCGTTTCTGTCGTTTGACGATGTGGATTGGTCGCGCACCCGGCTCTATTCGTTCGGCTTTGCCGGGCCTATCTATGTCAACCAGCAGGGGCGTGAGCCCAAAGGCATCGTGCCGCCCGGCGCGGAGTCTGAAGCCCTGCTGGCCCAGGTCACCCAAGACCTGAAGGCTCTGCGCGATCCCACCACCGGCAAGCCGCTCATCGGCGACATTTATGGCCGCGGCCAGCTCTATTGGGGCGCGCGCGCCAATCAAGCGCCTGACCTGCTGTTCATGCCGCGCGATATGAAGAACGCCGGTTTCGGACTGCTCGAATTCGGCTCCAACGATTGGTTCACGACCGTTGCCGACCGCACCGGCACGCACCGCATGAGCGGCATCGTCTTGCTGAAAGGCCCCGGCATCCTTCAGGGCGCGCATCTGTCCGACTCGTCCATTATGGACATTGCCCCGACCGTGCTCGCGCTGATGGGGCAGCCGATCCCGGACATCATGGACGGGTCTGTGCTGGAAAAAGCCATGACGCCGGAACTCCGCGCGTCTTTGCGCATCACGCGCGCCTCAGCGCCCGCCGCCGGGACGCCGCCGCTCTCCGACGATGACACGTCCACCGACATTGACGCCGCCGAAGAGGAAATCATCCGCGCGCGCCTGCGCGACCTCGGCTACGTGGCGTAACGCATTCACGCGTTACGCGTGAACGCGATAAACCCATGCGGTCTTTAGCGCGTCCTCTCGCCCAATATCCTGAATGGTGGGCACTGCTGGCCTTTGAAGCGCTGTTCTGGCTGGCGCGCCCCCTGCTGACCGATCATTCGCTGGAATGGCTCGTCGCCTTTGGCGGGCTGGGTTTCCTCATGCTGTCGGGCGCGGCGCTCGTGATTTTGCTCGGCGACGACGGCAACTGGTGGGAACGGCTCAGCCTCGCCTTTGTAGCGAGCGTTTCTCTGCCCAGCCTGGTCGCCCAGATTTTCATGCTGGCCCACACCAGCATTCAGGCATACGCGGTCGCGTATCTGGCCCTGATGCTGGTTCTCGTGGCGGCGGCTTTACTGCGTATCGCCCGTCATACCCGCGCCGGAACGACGATCCACACTCACGTCCCCGCAGAAGGCCGCACCCCGCGCCTGCTCATTCTGTTCCTCGCCATTGCACTGCTGGGCCACTACGTGTTCTGGACGCGCTCGCCGCTCAATTCCGACGAGTGGAACGCTCTGTCGTGGATACAGAACATCCGCTACGATCAGCATATGATGACCGACGAGCCGCTGTACGGCCAGCAGTTTGGCGTCACCGCTCGTTATGAATTCGTGCCGTGGCTGGCCCAGCAGGCGATGATCTCGTACGCGGTGGGCATGGACCCGGTTGACCTGCTCGTCTGGATACGCCTGCCGCTCTTCCTGCTCTCCCTTTCGGCGGTCTATCGCTTTGCGCGCGCCATCACCCGCCGGCGCGAGGCCGCCGCGCTGGGCACGCTCGCATGGAGCCTCTATCTCTTTTACTGGATCAACGGCAACTATCCCGGCTATGAGTTGTCGGTGCGCGCCGACCTCGACAAGATTCTGTCGGGCTTCATGCTCCTGCCCATCGTGCTTGGCCTGACCATGCGCGCGTTGCAGAGCGGCGGTGTCCGGTCGTGGTTGTGGTTGCTGCTCGGCGCTATCGCCGGAGGCCTGATGCACCCGCTGGCGATGGGGCTGATCGGGCTGTGTTTGGTGGGCATGGGCTCGCTTGACGTGATCGGCTTGCTTGACAACCCCCGATCCAGTCGGGGGCGCGGCGGCCAGACCCGAAGGGTTTTAAGAAACCCTTCGGGTCTGGCTGGGCTTTGGCGCGCCGTTGCCACACGGGTTGGTGTCAACCAGTGGCGGGTCGTCCAGCGTTTGCTGATTGCCGCGCTCATCCTCGCGGTTGGCTTGATCCCGTCGCTGGCCGCGCTAACCGACCTTAGCGAGAACCCGCTGGGCGCGGCGCTGTCCAGCGTCTCGGCCACGAGCGGCGCGATTCACGACCCCAGCCTCGCGCGCAACCTGAACTTCGCCCTCGTCCTGCGCCGGCTCTGGATATTGGATACCGGCCAGTACATCATC
>JACQEC010000002.1 GCA_016200765.1 Chloroflexota bacterium
TCGTGGGTGAAAGTGCTTGCGTAACCAACCCTCGCCCAGTTCGTCGTCGCAGATATCGAGAATTGGGAAATCCATGTCCGTAGCATATCGCCCTGACCTTGGGTTGTCAACCGCGCCGCAAAGAGTTTAGGGATGAGCCAATTTGCTTTAAGGGGCGCAATTGACTGCATCTAGCGTAATCACCTATCGAGGCCGCCGGATAGACCTAGCGCCTTATTTAGAGGGCTTCCCATACGTCGGGTTTGAGTGCCTTCCTGCCGCCAACCTTCTCCTCTACTTCCATGATTTACCCGAGCAACGCTCGATGAAAGTTCAGGCGCTCGATCGCCCCTTCGATCCGGCGCTGGGACAGACGGTCAACCAGATTGATTGGAACATGCGCTCGTTCTGGTCGCCTCAATATGACCGCGCGCGCCACGCGATTCTGTTTCGCGGCGACGAGTCGAACGACGAAGCTTTCAACATTTACAGCCTCTCGCTCGACTCCGGCGCGGTGACGCGCCTCACGCAGGCGCCGTATGTCAACACTGCCGAGTTGAGCCCTGACGGCACGCGGTTGGCCTATGTCGCGCGTTACTCGGAAGGGGGACGGCTGCGCGCCGAACTGCGGTTGCGTGACATGGACTCCGGCGAGGATAGGCTGATGCTGGCCGATAGCCCGGAGTATCGCTTGACGTGGGGCCGCCTGCTGTGGGGCGGCGACAACAGACATATACTCGCGCCGATCAACCTGAACGACGACCGCAACCGCGCAAATCTCGCATGGATTGATCTTGATGCGCCACGCCTGCGCCCGTTGCTTGATACAGAGCGCCATCGCTCAACCGTGGGCGCGCTGGAAGGATGGCTGGATAATCAGACCTGCCTCGTCGTCAGCAACGAATCGGGATATATGCAAATCGGCCGCTGTGATGTGACCGACGGGCGGTGGATGCCGCTGACTGATCAGCCGTATGACCTGCGCTCGGCGCAGACGATGAAAACCGAGCACGGACTGCTTGTGGCCATTGTTCTGGATCGCCCGCAGGATTCACCCATGCGCGTCGTAGACTCTCGCACTGGCGAAGTTCTGTGGGAGCATACGGCCGAAGGCTCGGTATACCTTCTGCACTCCGGCGAGGGGACGTTATATGGGGCCTCGACCTCACTCGATGAGAAATGGGCGCTGTGGCGTCTGACCGCCGGCGAGGTGGGTGTGGCGTGGGAGAAGGTGGCCAGCGTGCCCGCGCCGATCTCTGCGGCTACCTCCCACGCACAGGTCGAGCGCATTACCTATCCGACCTTTGACATCAATCCGAAGACCAACCAGATGCGAGAGATACAAGCGTTCTTGCTCGTGCCGAAAAACTTGCCTGAGGTCTCAGAGCGCCGGGCGTTCGTGCAGGCCTTCTACGGCGGCGCCAACACGTACAACCAGAACTATCAGATACTCGCGCAAGCCGGTTTCATCGTGTTAAGCCCGGCTGTGCGCGGCTCTTTCGGTTTTGGGCGCGATTTCTATGCCCTGATTGACAAAGACCTCGGCGGCCATGAGATCATAGACCTCATTTATGGCGCGCGCTTCCTGCAGGAGCGCTTCGGTCTAAAGGCTGAACAGATCGGCGTGTTCGGAGGCAGTCACGGCGGCTATGCAACACTGCGCGCACTGACCTTCCCGGAGCGAGTTAATGGCCGTGCTGAACACTTCGATTGGGGCTTCGGCTGGGCCCACGCCGGGTTTTATAACATCATGACCTTTTGGCGCGACTGCAACATTCCGGACTGGGTTACCCAGAAGGCCGGCGATCCTATGACAGAGCGTGACAAACTGCTCGACCGCTCGCCGCTCACACACGCCGAACGTCTGCAGGCTCCGGTTTATCTGACGCACGGCGACCGCGATAACCGAGTGCCGGTGAATGAGAGCCGCGTGCTGGCGGCAAGGCTGGAGGAGCTGAATAAAATTTTCCGCTACGACGAGTTTGCGGGGCATGGGCACCCGTTGAAGGGCAGCGCGGCGCAGATTCGGTTATGGCGGGGATTGTTGGCGTTTCTTGAACAGACCGCAACAACATAGTCAAAATTTGCGAACAAGAGGGTAGGCTCATGCGTTCCGATCGGATCAAAAAAGGGTTCGAGCGCGCTCCCCACCGCTCGCTGCTGCGGGCGACAGGCGTCATTCAGAGCGAGGCGGATTGGGGCAAGCCGTTTATCGCGATTGCCAACTCGTATGTGGACATTATTCCCGGCCACGTTCATCTGAACGCGTTTGGCGAGGTCGTCCGGCACGCGGTGCGAGCGGCCGGCGGCGTGCCGTTCATGTTCAATACGATCGGCGTGGACGACGGCATCGCGATGGGGCATGCCGGGATGAACTACTCGCTGCCAAGCCGCGAATTGATCGCCGACTGCGTTGAGACGATGCTCAACGCGCACTGGTTTGACGGCCTGCTCTGTATCCCGAATTGCGACAAGATTGTGCCGGGGATGTTGATGGCGGCGATGCGGGTCAATATCCCGACCGTGTTTATCAGTGGTGGTCCAATGCGCGCCGGCCGCACACCCGAAGGCCAGGCGATTGATCTCGCGACGGTTTTTGAGGGCGTCGGCGCTTACAAAGCCGGGCGCATTAGCGCCGAGCGTCTGAATCTGCTGGAGGCCGTTGCGTGCCCGTCATGCGGCTCGTGCTCCGGCATGTTTACGGCCAACTCGATGAATTGCTTGTGCGAGGCGCTGGGGATGGCCCTGCCGGGCAATGGCACGATCGTGGCGCTGGATCCGCGGCGCGACCTACTGGCGGCGAGCGCGGCACAGAGCCTGATGCAACTCGTAACGGCAGATATCAAGCCCCGCGATATTGTCACCGCCAAAGCGATTGACAACGCCTTCGCGCTCGACATGGCGATGGGCGGCAGCACGAACACGGTGCTGCATACGATTGCCATTGCGCACGAGGCCGGTGTCGAGTATCCGCTCGCGCGCTTAAACGAAGTGTCTGCTCGTGTCCCCTGTATCTGCAAGGTATCGCCGTCGTCACCGTACCATATCGAAGATGTGGATGCGGCTGGTGGTGTGTCGGCCATTCTGAACGAACTCGGCAAACGCCCCGGCGCTCTGCACCTTGACGCGATGACGGCCACCGGACGAACGCTTGGCGAGAACGTCTATGGGGCGGAATCGCGCGATCGGGCGTGCATCCGGCCGCTCGACAACCCGTACTCGACGGATGGCGGACTGGCGGTTCTCTTCGGCAACTTGGCGCCTGATGGGGCGGTGATCAAGACTGCAGGTGTCGCGCCGACGATGATGACGTTTTCCGGGCCGGCCATTGTGTTTGATTCACATGACGAGGCGGCGAGTGGTATCCTTAATGGCAAGGTTGTGGCGGGACAGGTCGCGGTCATCCGCTATGAGGGGCCAAAGGGCGGGCCGGGCATGCAGGAGATGCTTCAGCCGACCAGCAATTTGGCCGGGATGGGCTTAGCCGAGTCGGTTGCGCTCATTACGGATGGCCGGTTTAGCGGCGCAACGCGCGGCGGCTGCATCGGCCACATATCGCCCGAAGCGGCAGAAGGGGGGCCGATTGGGCTGGTGCGCGACGGCGACCGGATTACGATAGACATTCCCAACCGACGTATTGAGGTGGACCTGTCCGCCGACGAGCTCGCCGGGCGGCGACGGAACTGGAGGCCCAAACAGAAGCCATTGACCGGCTGGCTGCGCCGCTATGCCAAAATGGCGACGAGCGCGAGTCGAGGAGCCGTGTTAGAGAGCTGAGAGCGGCATGGTCGACAGCGGCGCTCGCTGGCTAGCCCTGACGGCTGGGGGCGATGGCTGCCCGCCACTGCTTCACGCGCTCCGCGATAGCCTTCTCGAAGCCCTGGTCGCTCGGTTCATAGAAGCGCTGGCCGGCCATATCATCAGGCAGGTAACTCTGCGCGATGTGGTGGTCGGGGAAGTCGTGAGGATAGCGATAGCCTTTGCCGTGTCCTAGCCCCTTGGCATCACGACTGGGGTCTTGTAGATGCTGTGGCACCTGCGTCTTCCCCCCGGATTCGACTGCCTTGAGGGCTTGAGCGATCCCCAGCACCGAGTTGCTCTTGGGCGCTGTGGCTAGGTAGAGCGTCGCTTCGGCCAGATTGAGCTGCGCTTCCGGCAACCCGACAAATTGCAGAGCCTGAGCTGCCGAGACCGCAACCACGAGCGCCATCGGGTCGGCGAGGCCGATATCCTCCGAGGCATGGATAACCAGCCGGCGCGCGATGAACTCAGGGTCTTCACCGGCATAGAGCATCTTCGCCAGCCAGTATAGAGCGGCGTCCGGGTCCGAGCCACGAATGGATTTGATGAACGCAGAAATCGTATCGTAGTGTTCATCGCCCTGCTTATCGTAGCGGATGGCCCGCCGCTGGATAGATTCTTGCGCGGCCTCGAAGGTGATTCGAACCACGCCGGTATGATCGGGTGCGGTGGATTCGACCGCTAGCTCCAGCGCGTTCAGCGCTGTGCGCGCATCGCCGCCAGCGACATGCGCAAGATGCTCCAGAGCGTCACTGGCGATGTCAATGGAGCGATTCCCGTAGCCCCGCTCGCGGTCCGCCAAGGCCCGGCGCAGCAAGCCGACTAATTCGTCATCATCGAGCGGGCGCAATTGAAAGATACGCGACCGTGACAACAGCGGGCCAACCACTTCGAAATAGGGATTCTCCGTCGTTGCGCCGATCAAAATCACCGTGCCGTTTTCAACATGCGGCAACAGCGCGTCCTGCTGCACTTTACTGAAGCGGTGGATTTCATCCACGACGAGGATCGTTCGCTGTGCGTGCAGTTTGAGGCGCTCTTTGGATTCGCCGACCACGCGGCGAATATCAGCAACGCCCGCGAGAACCGCGCTGAGGATTTCGAAATGGGAGCGAGATGAACGGGCAATCGCCATGGCGAGAGTCGTCTTGCCCGTGCCGGGGGGGCCCCAAAAGATTGTGGACGACAGGAGGCGATCGGTTTCCACTGCCCGGCGCAGTAATTTGCCGGGGCCGATCATGTGCTGCTGGCCGACGATCTCGTCCAAGGTGCGGGGACGCATACGCGCGGCCAGCGGCGCGTCACGCTCCATGCGCGCTTGCATAGCCTGATCGAATAGGTCTGGACGCAACGTGGCTCCTTCGCGGCTCTCGCCGGCCATCATGGCTGCATGACGCCAGAGTATGAACACGATTATAGTGCATCGAGCCCGCGCCCGGCAAACCACTGAGCGCCGCACGCGGCGCCCCAAGCGATAGATACATGCCTACGTTTCCCGAACCCACCGAGGCCATGCGATTCGACGAGGCCATGGCCTCACTGCCGCCTGACTATCCGGACGATACGCTGGCCGAGCAAATCCGGATTGCGATTCAGACATCGAAGCGAAAAGTGGTCGTACTCGATGATGACCCGACCGGGCCACAGGCGATGGGTGACGTGTTTGTCCTGACGGAATGGACGGTGGATGCTTTACGCCGAGAACTGGCGGAGCCGCGGCCCCTGTTCTTTGTGTTGACCAACACACGCGCGCTGCCGGTGCAGAGAGCGATTGACCTGCATGTCGAACTCATGCACTCCTTGAATCAGGCGGCCCGGCAGGCCGGCAAAGAATTCTCCATCGTCTCCCGCGCAGATTCAACCCTGCGTGGGCATTTCCCCGACGAGCTCGGCGCGCTGGGATCATTTGATGCGGTGCTTTTGGTGCCGTTCTTCCTCGAAGGTGGACGATATACGCTGTATAACATACAGTGGGTGCGGGAAGGGCCGTGGCTTCTGCCCGCGGCGCAAACCCCCTACGCCCGCGACCCGGTCTTCGGCTATAGCCATTCGCATCTGGCAAACTGGATCGAGGAAAAGTCGCGCGGACGTATGAGCGCGGCGGAAACGCTGTCGCTCTCGCTGGATATGCTCCGTAAGCAAGGTCCCGATTCCGTCGCCCGCCTGATCGCACAGGCTGGCGGGCGTGTGGTCATTGCTAACGCGATGAGTTATCGCGATCTCGAAGTCATTGCGCGAGGCGTGGTAGCGGCTGAGTCGGAGGGATACCGCGTGTTAGTGCGAAGCGCGGCCTCCTTTGTGCGGGTGCGGGGCGCTGCGGCTGTGAACCTTGTCCTAACATCGTTAGGCACATTGAACAAGCCGGAGACCGTCGGGGCGCTGGTGATCGTTGGCTCGCACGTGCCCAGAAGCTCGGCACAACTAGAGCGGCTGTTACAAACGGGTGTTTGTTCGAGTGCCGAGGTGAGCCTAGAGGCCATCGTGGCAGGGGACACAGACCGCGAGATCGCTCATACGGCGTCGTATGTTAACCGTGAGCTTCGCGAGGGCCGGCACGTAGTGGTTTATACGAGCCGCCGCTTGATTGGGGCGGGGGGCGCGGACGGATTTAATATTGGTCAGCGGGTGGCAACTGCCCTCGTTGAGATTGTGCGAAGGCTGACAGTGCGGCCGCGGTTCATCGTGGCGAAGGGCGGATGGACGGCCAGCGAGATTGGAACGAAGGCCCTGGGCGTGCGGCGCGCGTACGTGCCGGCGCCGGTTTTGCCCGGGGTGCCGGTGTGGCTGCTGGGGAATGAATCGCGCTTCCCGGGACTCCCGTTTGTGATCTTCCCCGGCAACGTTGGCGACCCGGACGCCCTGGTGAGCGTGGTCAACAGCCAACTGCTTTGACAAGGGTGGGTACCTCATCTACAATGATTCGGAGCAAGCCGCATCGTATGACATTGGCTTGCGGGGCGCAAGCGTTATGACATATCGCATGACCAGTTCGCAAATCCGCCGGGCGTTTCTGGACTTTTTCGTGGGCCACGGGCACACTGAGGTTGCCTCGTCGCCGCTCGTGACCGGAGACCCAACGCTGATCTTCACGAATGCGGGTATGGTGCAGTTCAAGGATGCGTTCTTGGGCTTGGAGAAGAGGCCCTATGCCCGCGCCACCACAGCGCAAAAGTGTATGCGCGTGCAAGGGAAGCACAACGACCTTGAAAACGTCGGCCCGTCGCCCCGCCATCACACCTTTTTCGAGATGCTCGGCAACTTTTCGTTTGGCGACTATTTCAAACGCGATGCCATTCGCTTCGCCTGGGAGTTCTGCACACGGGTTATGGACATTGCCCCAGAGCGACTCTATCACACCGTATTTAACGACGACGATGAAGCCTACGGCTACTGGCTCGATCTGGGCGTAGATGCCACGCACGTCTTGCGGATGGGGGAGAAGACCAACTTCTGGTCTATGGGCGATGTGGGTCCATGCGGTCCGACGTCGGAACTGCATTATGACTTCGGCCCCGACGCTTGTACGTGCCATCAACCGAACTGCTCCGTGCAGTTGGACAACGACTGCGGCCGTTGGTTAGAAGTGTGGAATCTCGTTTTCATGCAGTTTGACCAATTACCCGATGGTTCGCGGAGGCTGCTGCCCAAACCGGGCGTGGATACCGGTATGGGGCTTGAGCGTATGACCACGGTGTCACAGGGAGCACGTTCCAACTATGACACAGACCTGTTTCAGCCGATCATGGACGCGATTCAAGAAGATTTGCGACACGACCGCGAGGCGCGTACCCGCAACGAAATTGCGTATCGCGTGATTGCGGACCACGGGCGCGCGATGACGTTTCTGCTGGCCGATGGCGTCCTGCCGGGTAACGAGGGCGGCCCTTATGTCCTGCGGATGATCATGCGGCGGGCTATGCGTTTTGGGAAAAAGATGGGCGTGCAGCGTCCCTTCCTTGGCGATGTCGCGCGCGCGGTGATTGCCGAGATGGGCGGGCACTATCAAGAGCTCCGCAGCCGCCAGGAGTTTATCGTCAAGGCGATCCAGCAGGAGGAAGAGCGTTTCGAGCAGACCCTCGATAAGGGCCTTTTAATTCTCGACGAATGGATGTCGGGACTGCAGGCCCCCGACTTGGATCGGGGGCAGGCGCGCGGGGAGATGGTGTTGCCCGGCCGTGATGTCTTTCGCTTATGGGACACGTACGGCTTCCCCGTGGATTTGACGCGAGACGTGGCGCAGGAGCGCGGTTTTCGTTTGGATGACGCAGGTTTCCGGACGGCTATGCAGGAGCAGCGAGAGCGCGCGCGCGCACACGGAAAGTTTGCTGCCGGTGAGATGGAGGAAATCTATCGCGGCCTTCAGCTGCCCCCGACTAAGTTCCTCGCTTATGAGCTCACGTCATCGCGGGCGACCGTGCTGGCGATCGTGCGCGACGGTCAACCGGTCGCGCAGGCGGCCGCGGGCGATTATGTGGAGGTGGTGCTTGACCAGACGCCGTTCTACGCAGAATCGGGGGGGCAGGTCGGAGACAGCGGTGAGATCGAATACGCGATGGGCCGGATGCACGTGGACGACACGCAAAAGCCGGTGCACGCGGTCGTCGTGCACCGTGGGCTTTTAGTCCGGGGCGCGCTGGCGACTGGCGTTGAGGTGACCGCGGGGGTTGACGCGGGTCGCCGGCTGAACATCAAGCGCAATCATACGGCGACCCATCTGCTGCACCGGGCTCTGCACCAGATTCTCGGAGAGCACGCGACGCAAAAAGGTTCGCTGGTCGCGCCCGACCGCCTGCGGTTTGATTTTAACCACCTGTCGGCAATCTCACGCGAAGAGCTGGATGCGATTGAGGGCCGCGTCAACGAGATGGTGATGAACAACCTGTCGGTACGATGGTACGTGACGAGCCAATTGGAGGCAAAGCGGCAGGGAGCCATGATGCTTTTTGGCGAAAAGTACGGTGACGAGGTGCGGGTGGTCTGCGTATCCGGCCAGATTGAACAAGAGGGCTGTTACTCGCGCGAGCTGTGTGGCGGGACCCATGTGGACCGTACCGGCGAAGTCGGCTATTTCCATATCGTCTCTGAGGGATCGGTGGGAGCTGGGCTGCGGCGCATCGAGGCTGTAACGGGCCGCGCGGCGCAGGCTTACGTGCGAGAGCGCCTTGCGCTGCTCGGCGCGCTGGCCGCACAATTGGAATGCAGGCCGGAACAGGCCATGGCCCGACTGGCAGCCTTGCATCAGGAAGCGGATGCGCTGAAGAAAGAGTTGTCCGCCGTTCAGAGAAGCGCGGCGAAATCAGAGCTGGATACGCTGCTACGGCGCGTTCAGATGGTTGATGGCGTGTCGCTGGTGGCCGCAACCGTTCACGCGGCCACGGACGAGGCGCTGCGTGAGATGAGTGACTGGCTGCGGGATAAGTTGGGCAGCGGCGTTGTGGTCCTGGGCGCTGTCGTCAAGGAAAGACCATCGTTGAACGTTTCAGTGACGCAGGATTTGATCGCACGCGGTCTGCATGCCGGCGAGCTGATTAAACCGATCGCGCGAGAGATTGGTGGAAGCGGTGGTGGCCGGGCCAGAATGGCTCAAGCGGCTGGTAAGGATGCTGGCAAGCTCGGCGATGCACTGGCGATAGTGCCGATGTTGCTTGAACGATCATTGCACCACGAATAGTCCCCGAATGAACGACCCTGCGCGTAGGCATATCCCCTATCCCATGTATCTAACCAAGTTTCTGAGTAAGGCCCAAGAAGCCGTTGGCGTTGTTTCCGCGTTGCTGGACCATCGCGTTAACCATGCGAGCGCTAACAGTCACGTTCATGTCGTCGAGGTGGGGCCGGGTGATGATGTAGCGATCATCTGTGAGCGGCTCCAGTGGGTCAACGGCCAGCGAGTTATCCTCAGCATCCACCGGAAAAATCGGACCTTGCGCGACAAAGTAAATTTCCGGCTTGTGCAGCGTGAGGCTGTAGATCAGGCGATTGACCTGGCAATTGTTGCGCGACATAGGGATACGCTGCGTGTGGCCCAAGAAGTGGGGCTAGCAGTCTTTCCCGTAACTTGGCTGGGAAAACATATACGCCCGTGGCACAGCGTCGCAGCATCCACTTTTGTTCCCAATGCCGACGGAGACGGGCTTAGAGTTGTCATACGCCATCCAGCCATAGCGCGCCACCACAATCATTTGGTCAGCGTGATTATTATGGCCATACTGATCCTTGTAGCGGCGGGATTGACGGTCGTCGTCGTGCCGAGTGCGCAAGTAACACTATCTCCAGTGACCGAGGACGTGTCAACCAAGTTGACGATCCTCGCCAATCCAGCCGCCAGGGGTATTAGCGCGCCTTTAGGCCAGATACCAGCCCGTATTGAAGAAATGGCGATTGAGGGGACGGAGAGCAGTGTCCCCGTAGCCAAGAGGGACGTCCCCGACGCGCGTGCTACCGGCCAGATTGTGGCGACTAACAAAACCGATCAGCCAATCCACTTGAGTAAGGGCACCGTAGTGGCTACCTCATCCGGCGTGCCCATCCGCTTCCAAACGACCGCCGATGTAGATCTGCCGTCCAAAGGGCGCGCTGAGGTTGCGATATCAGCCATCGAGCCAGGCCCGACAGGCAACGTGGCGCGCTTTACCGTTAATGCAATAGAGGGGCAGTATTCTGCGGCCGTGAATGTGGTGAATGCTAACCCAACCAGTGGCGGTACGGTCCGGCGAGTACCCGTTGTCACGGAGGAAGACAAGCGCCGCCTTGAGGAAGTTCTTGCCAAGCGTCTCAAGCAGGAAGCGATCAGCAAGTTTCAAGCGAAGGTGAAAAATCAAGAGTTCGTTGCGCCGGATACGGTTTCGGTTATATTGGATTCCAAAACGTTCGACAAGTTTGTGGACGAGCCAGCCGATCTGCTCACACTGACAGCTCACGCGACGGCACGGGGCACCTTCGTCTATGGGGGCGATGCGAACGTGGTGGCCCTCAAGCGCCTCGAATCAAATCTACGGCCCGGATACGCACTGCTTGCCAACACCGTCGTCTATACGCCTGGCGCGGTGCTCGGGGTTGATCAGGACGTATTGCGGTTCGAGTTGGTGGCTGCAGGACAATCGGCGTCTATGGTTGATGCCAATCTTGTTGCCATGAGTGTACGTGGCATGACGGTGCCTGAAGCACGCGACTGGATCGCCAATCAGTTCTCCCTGCGGCGTGAACCGGCGATTGCTCTCCAGCCTGATTGGATTGACTTGGGGCGCATGCCGCTGCTAGGTTTTCGTATCAGCATTGAGTTTCTGCCCTGACCATGCGTATTCTGGGCGTTGATCTTGGTAGCAGGCGTGTAGGCATTGCCATCAGTGACGAAACACAAACGCTCGCGACGCCTCACTCCATCATCATTCGCAAATCGTTTAGCCAAATGGCTGAGCAGATCAAACAGATTGCCATCCACAACTCCGTTGGGCGGCTGGTAGCAGGCTACCCACGGAGCCTTAGTGGGGAAGAAGGACCGCAAGCACAACACGCCGCACGTGAGGCTCAACGACTGGCCGATAGCCTTGAGTTGCCGTTGGTTTTGTGGGACGAGCAGTTTTCTACTGCCCTAGCGACACAACTCGTCAACGAAGGCCGCGGCTCGGCTAGTGATGGAGCCAATTTGAAAGGCCATAGACCTAGGCGCCGCGAGCCGCGAACAACGCGCCGCGACATCAAGCAGCGAGGCGGGATTGACGCATTCGCTGCAGCTGTTATCCTGCAAAGCTATCTGGATGCTCAGCGGGCTCAGGGTTCGCCCTACACCACGCTCACGCTAGCTGGCGACCTGGGGCAGGGGCTGTTCGATGCCTGTGCGGACAATCTCGGTGTCGTTGTGACACCAAAGGACGCCATAGATGACGTTTGAGCGAAGAGGATTACGCGGCCGCACCCCATCTGAACATAGCCCGAATAAGACGGTCTGGTGGCTAGCGCGCCTGACGGTATTCCTGCTCGCATTCTTGACGTGCAGTGGGGCGACGTTGGTGCTCTGTGCGCTTGCGCTCCAGACCGATCAGATTGTTGGCAGTATTGACTTCGGCAGAGTACAGTCAATTGACCAACTCGCGATTAACCTTTACCTGCGGGTACGCGAGGGGGATGTCAGCCTCCGCTCTAGCGGCAGTGGCAGCGTGCCCTTTTCAGTTCAACCCGGCGACACGGCAGGCACGGTGGGCGTCCGCCTGCAGCGCGCAGGCTTGATTGCGGACGCTGAATTGTTTCGGCTACTGGCGCGCGCGCGCGATGTGGAGTCACACCTAGAGGTGGGTGACTACCAGCTCCAGCGCGGCATGAGCATGGACGAGATTCTTACGGCTCTCCAAAGCGGACGGGTGAAGTCGAACAGCGTGCGTCTGATTGAGGGCTGGCGCGTTGAGGAGATGGCTGCGGCCGTGGAGAAGCAGGGGGCCGGCACCGCCGCGGCGTTTGTAGCTGCGGCCAAGGCCGGCTCGTACAAGTTTGCGTTCCTCAGTGACCGCCCTAAAGGGTCAACGCTGGAGGGCTTCCTATTTCCAGATACCTATGATGTGCCGTCAAACGCGACGGCAGAACAGATCATCGGCTTTGCCTTGACA
>JACQEC010000374.1 GCA_016200765.1 Chloroflexota bacterium
CCGGAGAAGGTGCCAAAGCCGCAGTCGGCGCTGGCAATGACCCGACTGCGATCCCCCACAACCTCCACCGCTTGCTCAATGCGCTGTGCGACCACTTCAGGATGCTCGACAAAATTGGTGGTCGTGTCAATCACGCCGGGGAGCAGCAGCATCGTGTCGGGCAAGGGATAGCGCCGGAAAACCTGAAACTCATGCTGGTGCCGCGGGTTCGCTAATTCGATTGACAGCGCGCCGACCTTGGCCTGATAGAGCAGGGGCAGAATGGCCTCCAACGGGACATCGTGCGTGTGCGGCCCCTCGTAATTTCCCCAGCAGATGTGCAGGCGAATGCGCTCGGAGGGAACGGAGGCTGTGGCGAGATTGATGGCGGCAATGTGCATTTCCACGATCTCTTGAAAGCGCCGGAGAGAGTCATTCTTGAACATCCGGATGCGCTCCATCGCCAGGTCGGGGCAGTCGAGTTGCAGGATGAAGCCTTTGGCGTGAATGAGTTCGTATTCCTTTTGCATTTGCCGCGCCACCGCAAACACATAGCGCTCGTGGGAATCGTAGTAGGCATTGCGCAGAGCGGTGGCGATCACCCCCGGCGACGCCGCGGTCATGAAGCGCTCGACAAACGGCGGCGGCTCGCCCGCTGTACTGCGCAGGCAGAGGTCGCACTCCGCTTCGGCCTCGCGCAGGTCAACATACTCCACCTCGGCGATGGCCTGCGGCGGGGCGGCGCCGCTGCTGCGGTGAGCGCGGTAGCGCTCAAGAAAATCCGGAAACTCGGTAACATCCAGCGGAAGCGTCCACTGCCCCTGACCACCAAACCCCTTCATGCGCCGAGCCACATAGGTGTTGAACGCCACGCGCGGCTGTTCCCCGTCATTGCCAATATCAATTCCGGCCTCGTGTTGTTTCTGCACGACCTCTCGGACCGCCGCTTCGCTGTATTGAGCGAGGGTCGCCTCATCGCTCACTTCTCCCTTCTCGCGCCGCAACAACAAATCCGACAACGCGGCAGGCCGCGGCAGACTCCCGACATGGGTGGTCAGGATGCGATCCACACTGCTATGCATAGAACACTCCCTTCACCCTAGCCCTCTCCCCGTTGGGGAGAGGGGGAGCAGAATTCTGGCGATGGCACTGAGAATCTCATTCACCACGGCATGTATAGAGTAGCACACATCGTTGTTGGTGAATCGAATGACTCTGTAGCCAACTTCCTCCAGAAAGGCGGTGCGGGCGGCGTCATATTCTGCCTGCGCTCGCTCGGCATGAGAATCGCCATCTACCTCGATGCACAGTTTGGCTTCGGCGCAATAGAAGTCCACGATGAAGCGATCAATTGGGTGCTGGCGGCGAAATTTGTAGCGCTGGCTGCGGTTGCGCAAAGCGCGCCACAGGGTCGCTTCGGCGGCGGTTTGCGGGTGCCGCATTTCGCGGGCGCACTCCAGCATAGGCGGATAGATGCGGTGACGAGTTCCCATACGAATCTGCTAGCCCTGTCTCCCGATTGGGGGAAGGTGCGAGGGATGATCGCTTGCGCGAAGTTTGCCCCTCACCCTTGCCCTCTCCCCAATGGGGAGAGGGAATCTTGCGGTGCCCATCCCTTCTCCTCGTCGGCGAGAGGGAGTCTTGCGGCGCCCGTCCCCTCTCCCTGTAAGGGAGAGGGCTAGGGTGAGGGTGGGCTCAACACTCCCACCAGTTCACCATATCGCCGCTTTTGCCCGCGTCCCCATTCCAAGCAACCCATCTCCAAATTGAACCTGCCGCACGATTGACACGTGACGTATGACGTCTCAGTTGCAAGCGCCGCTTCGCATCTCGAAAGCCAGTATAGGCTAATACTTCACCCTGTCAAACCCCAAGTGATGCCGCACGGTACCGGTTGACCATGTGCAAATTGTCCTTGACGGACGGATAAGAGCCTCGTATAATTCGCTCAGCCTTTGACCACAGGACTCGGCCTTTCTTACTGATTACCCAAGGAGGTAAATCATGACTGCACCTGTTAATCCGATGTCGTACGCGGGCAAACTGGTCGTCCTCGACGTCGTCCGCACCGAGCGGCAATCGTTCTACGATCTGATTGACGACCCCAAAAACTGGAACGTACAGACGCGCTGCACGGAGTGGGAGGTGCGCGACTTAGTCGGTCACATGATTGATGTAACCGAAGGCTATCTC
>JACQEC010000377.1 GCA_016200765.1 Chloroflexota bacterium
AGCAAAGCCCATCCTCTAGTGCACCACCTCGCCCACGACCGGCCTGCCCGCCTCGCGCAGGCCCTTCACCTGATAGCCCAGCATCCCCGGCGCGCCGATAACCAGCGCGGATAACAGCACCATCGCCGGCACGCCCAGCACCGGCAGGAGGAGTCCGCCCAGGGCTCCGCCAATCGGGTTGCCTCCCTGCATCAGGGTGCGCAGGAGCGCGAAGGTGCGCCCGCGCAGGTCCGCCGGTATAACCTGCATCCGCAGGGTTTGCGCCCAAATCGTCAGGGGCGCGCTGAACGCGCCGAAGAAAAACAAGCCCACCGCGGCCACGGCGGCACTGCGCCCGGCCAGCACAATCACCAGCGACGCGCCGGAGAGCGTTTGCGCCACACAGATCATCAGGCCCAGCCCCAGCGAGAACGCCCCGCCGCCAACCAGCAGAGCACTGCTCACTTCGCCCAATGCCAGCGCGCCCAGCAGTCCGCCGTATAGCTCCGCTCCTCCGCCAAGCGTCTGGTCGGACAAGATGGGCAGCCAGACCGAGAGAATGCCGCCGCCGATGTTGTAGGCCATGAACATGAACGTCGTGGCGAACAGCATCGGGTTCGTCAGCAGAAGGCGAACCGCGTCCTTCATGCCATAGGGCGGCGCGCCAGCCGGACGCGTCGGGCCTGTCTCCTCTGCAGGACGAGCGCGCACCAATGCGAAAGCAAACGTGAAGTACGAGAGCGCGTCCGCGATCACCACATTCGGCGCGCCAATCCAGCCAATGAGCAGACCCGCCGCGACCGGTCCCACAACGCCGGCCAGCGTGAAACTCAACGTTTCCAGCGCGTTAGCCGTGGCGAGATGCTCGCGGCGGACGATGGACGGGATCAACGACGGCCCGCCCGCCAGCGAAATCATCATCAGCGCGCCATAGACCGCGGCGACGAGATAGACGTGCCAGAGGGCCAACAGTCCGGCGGCGTTCAACAGCGGCACAGAGGCCACCGCCACGCCCCGCACCAGACTGTCGGCTATCATGACCCGCCGCCGATCAAAGCGGTCAAGCAACGGGCCGGCCACAAAGCCGCCCACCAGTATCGGCCCGGTATAGCAGAGCATCAGCCAGCCCAGCGCCGTCGCCGAGTGGGTGGTCTCCCAGACAAACCACGTCAGCGCGACCCGTGTCATGGCGTCGCCCAGAGCCGAAAACGTGAAGCCCGACCAGAACCAACTGAACGGGCGCGATTGAAAGATCTGCCGGTAGCGCGCAAAGGCCATGCGGCCTCCTAGCATTTTGGGTTATAATCCATCATACTCGCCAAACGTTGACACCAGCCTGTCATACTTTCTGAATGATACCATGAACCGCCTCGACCGCGCGCTGGGCATCCTCCTGCGACTGCGCGCCGGCCAAGCCCTGCCGGCCAGCGAGTTGGCCCGGCATTTTGAGGTGTCCCGGCGCACCATTTACCGCGACATCGAGACGCTGGCGCTGGCCGGTGTGCCGGTGTACGCCGAGATGGGGCGCGACGGCGGATTCCGTCTGATGGAGGGCTATTTTCTGCCGCCGGTGATGTTCTCCGTGCCGGAGGCCATGTCTCTGCTGTTGGGTCTGGCCCTTCTGCGCGGTTTGCGCGCCAGCCCGCTCGCCGCGGAGCAGGAAAGCGGCGAACGCAAACTGCTGGCCGTGATGCCCGATCACTTTCGGGCGGCGCTGGCCGAAGCGTCGCGCGTGATTGGCTTCGAGACGGTGCCCGGCGATGCCTTTCATCCGGAGCGCTCGAACGGACTGCCCGCCGGGGCGAACGAGGGCGAGACCGTGAGCGTGTTTCTGCGGGCCATCCTCGATCACCGGGGGGTTGCGCTCTCCTATCATTCCCCCTATGGCAACGGCGTGGATCACGTTGCCGCCTTCCCGCGCGGCGTCCTGTGGGATCGCGGCCACTGGTATCTGATCGGCTGTCGAACAGGGCGCGAGCCGGAGCGGCGATTCTGGCGCGCGGACCGCGTCGCGAGCATCGCCCCGCGCGCGCTCACTGCCGACCCCGATCCATCGTTTGACGTGCGCGCCCTACTGGGCCGCCAGTGGCTTCAATCGGCGATGCAGCAGTGGGCGCGCGAGTCGCCGGTGAAGATTCGGCTGTCGCGGCCACAGGCCGAGCGACTGCGCCAAGATTGGTACTACGGCCACGCGCGCTTCGACGACTTGCCCGACGGCGACGTGCTGATGCTCTTCGGCGAGGACGACCGGCGCGCGGCCTTTGAACTGTTGCGCTGGCTGGGGCCGGGCGCTGAATTGCTGGAGCCAGCCGCGTGGCGGGCAGAGCTGCGCTCTGAACTCAGCCAGATGCTGGATGTTTATACTCCCTAAACGGCCAAACTATGTCTCTTCCACCTCTTGTTGACGAGCACGCTCTCCAGACCTACCTCGCCGCGCAATGGCCCGGCTCGGACGCGCCGGTGCGGGTTGAAAAGATTCAGGCCGGACATTCCAACGAGACGTTCCTCGTCGCGCGCGGCGATGAGCAGTGGGTTCTGCGCCGCCCGCCGCGCCCGCCCTACCTGCCGACGGCGCACGATGTCCTGCGCGAGTACCGCGTGATCTCCGCGCTGGCGCAGACGGCCTTCCCCGTGCCGCGCCCCGTACTGGTCTGTGAGGACACCTCGGTTATCGGCGCGCCGTTCTACCTGATGGAGCGCGTGGACGGGATCGTGTTTCGCAACACGCTGCAGGGCGGATTCGCCGCCGAGCGCGACGGCGCGGCCATCGCCGGCGAGTTGGTTCGCGCGCTTGCCGCCCTGCATGCGGTGGACTATCAGGCGGTCGGGTTGGGCAGTCTGGGCCGCCCCGAAGGCTACCTCGCGCGCCAATTGAAACGCTGGACGGGACAACTGGAGGGCGCGCAGACACGCCCCACGCCCGACCTCGACGCCGTGACCGGCTGGCTGAACGCGCACCTGCCCGAATCGCCGCCCGCGACCATCGTCCACGGCGACTTCCGGCTGGATAACGTGATCTACGCTCCCCGGCCACCGGCACGGCAAATACTCACCGCCGAGCGCGCGGAGAACGCCGAGAAGAACTCGGAACTTCACGCTCGAAACTTCACGCCGCGAAAGCGCGCGAAAGCGAAAGAAGAAATCTCTGCGCCCTCCGCGTCCTCGGCGGTGAGTTCGCAGGCGCGCATCGTGGCCGTGCTCGATTGGGAAATGTCAACGCTCGGCGATCCGCTGGCCGACCTCGGCTACCTGCTCTCTTTCTGGCGCGAGGCTGGTGAAGCCGCCGCCACGCCACTGCCCGACGACATGGGCGACGTGACCTCCCAGCCGGGCTTCCCCACCCGCGCCGAGGTCGCCGCGCGCTATGAGGAACTTAGCGGGCGTAAGGTTGACCATCTGACGTTTTACATCGTGCTGGCCATCTGGAAGCTCGCCATCCTGCTCGAAGGCTCGTACAAACGCCATCTGGCTGGCACCACCGACGACCCGTTCTTCGCCCTATTGGCCGAAGGCGTGCCCGCGCTGGCGAGGCGCGCGCGAGCAATGACCGGGTGATGCCGCGGCCATGAGTCAGCCCCCTTCCCCCTTCCTGCCGCGCCGCGAGGGCGCGTGCGAAATCTATCTGGTGCGCCACGCCGACGCGACGCCGGATGCGAGCAGTCCCGCCGCCGCAAACTTCGACGACCAGCCGCTCAACGCGCGCGGTCTGGAGCAAGCACAGGCGCTGGCGCGCGCCCTGGGCCACGAAGGGTTCACCGCGCTCTACACCAGCCCCCTGCGCCGCTGTCTGGAGACGATCATGCCGCTCTCCGATGAAGCCAACTTGAGCATTTCAATCGAGCCTGATGTGCGCGAGATTCGGTTCGACCGTCAGGCCCCCGACTTGGATCGGGGGCAGGCGCAGGGCCGGAACGGCGCCGGTGATCTGTTTCACGACGGGGGGATGGCGGTCGGGGCGTTTGCCATGCGCAAGGGCACGTTCGACGGCTTGCCCGGCGCCGAGCCGCGCGCGCAATTCCGCGCCCGCGTGCGCGATGCGATTGATCAGTTAGCCGCCGACCATCCCGGCGAACGGATTGCCGTCTGCACGCACGGCGGGGTAGTCAACGTCTATGTGGCGGTGGTGCTGGGGTTGGAGCGCGATTTCTTCGTGCCGGTCGCCAACACCGCGATTAGCGTGGTGCGGGTTCGCGGGACAGAGCGCATTATTGTGGCGCTCAACAATATCAGCCACTTGCGATCATTGCCGCAGTGATTCGCCCAATACCAATTCAAAGGGAGACACAGCCATGCGCGTCTATTTGAAAGAGCGGCGCACCGAAACGCCCGACGTCATCTCGTTCACCTTTGACCTGCGCGGCCAGCCGTTCGCCTACAAGCCCGGCCAGTACGTCTATTACGAACTCGACGAGCTGGCGTTTCCCGACGAGCGCGGCAAGCGGCGGCACTTCTCGCTTTCCAGCTCGCCGACCGAAGAGGGGCAGGTGATGTTCACGACCAAGATGCGGGGCAGTGGCTTCAAGGAGACGCTTCGCCACGCGCCCATCGGCTACGAGTTGACGATGGAAACGCCGCGCGGCAGTTTTGTCGTGCCGGAGGGCGACGCGCGCCGCCATGTGTTCATCGCCGGCGGCATCGGCATCACGCCCTATCGCTCCATCTTACGCCACGCCGCCGATAGCGGCGCGCCGGTGGACGCCTTTCTGTTCTACTTCAACCGCTCGGCCTCGGACATCGCCTTCCGCGCCGAGTTGGAGCAGTGGGCGGCGCAGATGCCTGCCTTCCGCTTGGTGCATGTGTTGAGCGGGCCGGAGGCCGGTTGGAGCGGGGAGATTGGGCGGCTGGACGAGGCGCTCTTGCGCAAATACCTGCCCGACCTAGCCGGGTCGCTCTTCTGGATCAGCGGCCCACCGCCAATGGTCAAGACCTACATGGAACTGCTCGCACAGATCGGCGTCCCCGAAGACAGCCTGCGCCGCGATAGCTTCACCGGCTATTGAGCGGTTCCTGTAATGGTCAGCCACCTGTTGAACAAGGCGAAAGCATGGTGAGCCTGTCGAACCATGCTGGCCTACACCTCTGTGCTCAACTGCCTACGTCGGAATGATCAGGCTTTCGAGGTCGCGCGGGTAGTAGGTCATCATCTCGATGCCGTCCTCGGTGATCGCCACCGTGTCGGAGTGGCGAAAGCCGCCAAGATCGGGGCTGTACAGCCCCGGCTCCACGGTGAAGACCATGCCCGGCTGTAAGAGGGTGGCATCGCCTTTATCGAGGAACGGCCCCTCGTGGTAGCGCAGGCCGATGGCATGGCCGCTGTGATGCTTCCAGTGCGGCATCAGGCCGTTATCCTCGTAGAACTTGCGCACGGCCCTGTCCACATCACTGCACGCCGCGCCGGGGCGCATCGCGTTGAACGCCGTTTCCTGCGCGCGCTTCATGCAGTCGAAGAACCGTCTCTGCGCGTCGCCGGGCTGGCCGATGATCATCGTGCGCTCCAGTTCGGAGTGATAGCCCCACATCGGACAGCCCGCGCCGGTCACCAGCACATCGCCGAGCATGAACGTCGCGTTCATCGCCAGCGCGTGCGGAATCGCCGCGTTGCGCCCAATCTGGCCGCGATAGCCCGCGCTGGGGCCGCCGTGCCCCATGCTTTGCGCGCGATAGAGCGGGCCAATCGTGTCCATCATGGCGAGCGTCGCTTCGTGTCCGGCGCGCAGGCTCACCTCAGTTTCGGTCGCACCGGGGCGCGTGTAGCGTTGAAGCAGGACGTGCGCCAGATGGCCCCACTTCACGCTCTCACGAATCAGCGCGAGTTCGGCTTCGCTCTTGATCGCCATCATGCCCTCGATGAACGCGCCGACGTTGACCACCGCGCAATCCATCAACGCCGACAGCGACGGCCCCTGATAGCCCAGTATCCACGGGTAGCCGTCGGAATCTGCCCCGACCCGCCCGCCGATGCCCATCTCGCGGAGCATCTTCTGGAAGTGGTGCATCGGGTGCGGGTCGTCGGGGTATTCGAGATAGTGGTCAACCCGGCTGACCTGCGTCTTGGCTCTGGCGTGTTCCAGTTCGAGGCGCGGCACGAACATGCCCTGCTCGCCGCCGGAGTTCATGACGTAGGCGATGGGGCGCTCGGTCGGGATGAACGCGAAGCCGGAGGTGAAGAGGATGTGGAAGCTGTCGAACAGCACGACGCCGGACAGTTTTTCCTGCCGGACATGGGCCAGCAGTTTTTCAGCGCGGCCCTGGATTTCTTGCGCGGTGATTTGCATGGATGCGGTTTTCGTGGACATGGGATTCGCTCCGTGATAGGGTTGGGGAAAGCCAGCGCAACTTTAGCATAAGCGTAGCGGCAAAGCAAGGCGCGTTATGCGTTTGGGTATAGCGCAGAATCGTCGGCGGCGTGAGGAGGTTGGGCGTGAGTTACGCAGGCGGTTAGAAACCGCCTGCTATAAATAGAAAACCCGCTGAAGCGGGTTGAGACCGGTTCGCTAACCGCTTATCGTCACGGACAACCGGTTATCACCCAGAATCGTCGGAGACGTGAGATGGTCTGTGCTGTGGGCGAAGCCACGGCCAGCCCCCGATCCAGTCGGGGGCCAGCCATCCGGTTGCCCAACAGCGTGCGGTGTGGCGGTTGCTCCGCCCCGACGAATCTGCGCTATACCCTATGCGTTTTGCGTGATGCGTTGCGCGTTGAAGGAATTTGACCGCCGGGTTTACATAAGTTTACCCTTTCTGCAGAGGGTATGGTTTTGCAGAAAGGGGGTAAGCGTGGCAGTCATTGTCACACTGGCGGAGCATGACTCGACGGATTACTTGGTGTTTATGGTGGAACGGAGTAGGCAGACCCGAAGGGCAGTCAACGGATTGCCTGCGGCGTAACGGATTAGCGGATTTGCGCCTTGGTCGTCGCGAGGTCTCATGCAAGACGATGACGGGCGTGGCCCCCGACTGGATCGGGGGTGGTCACCATCGCTAACGAGCGCCTAAATCCGTTTATGTGCTGGCGCTGAAATCGCCGGAACTCGACCTGCGCGCCTTGACCGTTGTCAACGGCAACTGCACGGCGGCGCAGGGCACGCTCAACGCGCGCAAAATCCTGCAGGCCGCCGGACGCTGTGATGTAACCGTCGCCACCGGCGCGGCAAGGCCGCTACTGCGCGAGCCATTAAGCGGTTGGATCGGCCACGGCCCGGACGGGTTGGGCGGCTTTGACCTGCCCTTGTGCGAGAGACAGTCCCACCCGCTCAACGCGGTGCGCTTCCTGATTGAGACGCTGTTGAGCGCGCCGGAGCCGCTCACGCTCCTGCCCATCGCGCCGCTGACCAACATCGCGCTGGCGCTGGCCGCCGCGCCGGAGATCGCGAGCCGCATCAAAGAATTGATCATTATGGGCGGCGCGGTCTTCAGCGCGGGCAACCGCTCTCCGGCCGCGGAGTTCAACATCGTTGCCGACCCGGAAGCGGCGCGCATGGTGTTCGCGGCGGGCGTGCCGATCACGCTCGTCGGGCTGGACGTGACCGAGCAGGTGGCTCTGCGCGAGGAGCATGTGCGGCGGCTGGAAGCGGCGAACAACCCACAGGCCGCGTTTGTGGCGCGGTGCGCGCGCTACGTGATGCCGCACTCGCTGGCGCGCTATGGCGATTCGCTCATGCACCTGCACGACCCGCTGGCCGTTGGCGTGGCGTTTGACCGCTCGCTGGTGCGGACGCGCAAGTTGGCGGTGGACGTGGAGACGGAGACCGGCATCTCGCTGGGCAAGACACTGGCCGACCCGTGGGGGCGCTGGGGCAAAGCGCCCAACGTCGAGGTCTGCGTCGAGGTGGATGCGGAGCGATTTATCGGGATGATGCTGGAGAGGTTGTGCGGGGCGTGAGGGCGTAGGGGCGGCGCAAAACGTTGAGCGTTACGGGTTCCGCGTTTACGCGATAACGCAACAACGCGCAACGCATAGCGCTCAACGTTTTGTGTCGCCCCTACTGGCTGGCGTAGACGAGGTGGCCGTTGCGCGGCGCCTCAATCACGCGGCCTTGCAGTTGCAAGATGTCGAGGTGGCCGATGACTTCGGACAGCCCCAAGAAGATGTCAAAGTCGGCGAGGCGCGGAAACATCTCCTGCACCAACTGGTACGCCGTGCGCTCGCCCTGATCGAGCAGGGCCGCAATGCGCTCCGCGCGCTGTTCGTGAAAGCTTATCCGCTCGGCAATCAGCAGGCGGTGGTCGTTGATGTTATCGCCATGCCCCGGATAGGCCACCGCCACATCCAGCGCCGCCACTTTCTTCAGCGAGTCAAGATACTGCACCAACGCCTTCGCGCGCGGCAGGCCGGGCGCGTGCGGCGCTTCGATCAACGGGTTGGACGAAATATACTTGAGCAGGTGATCGCCCACCACCATCTGCTGTGTCTGCGGCTGATAGAGCGCGATGTGGCCGCCGGCATGGCCGGGCGTGAAGACCGTCTGCCACAGCGCGCCGTCCATCTCCAGCGTGTCCCCGTCGTCGAGCCAATGGTCGGTCGGCGCTTCCTCAAAGAACTGCCCCATCACGGGCGACATCTGCCGCATCATATCAATCAGCGCGTCGGGCACACCGGACTGCTTGAACAACTGTAGGGTGAACTCGCCGCGCCTCTGCACGGCCAGCGCGAGGTTGTTGAACCAGTCGGCGTTGAAGGGGTGCGTCCAGATGCTCGCGCCACTGCGCTCCACCAACTGGCGCACCAGACCGAAGTGGTCGGGATGGGTGTGGGTGATGATGATGCGCCGGATGTCGCCGAGGGCGTAGCCGAGCGCGGCCACGCCCTGCTCAAGCGTCTGGAGCGCTTCGTCGGTGCGGGGGCCGGTGTCAATCAGGGTCAGCGGGTCGCCTTCGACGAGATAGACATTGACCGGCCCGATGGGGAACGAGGTGGGGATGACGATTTTGTGAAGCGTCACACCGGCTTGCCCTTCACCAGCACCACCCACGCGCCCTTCTGCGCCGCCTCGCCCTTCTGGTTCAACAGGGAGATGTCAAAGGTCACGAGGCCGCCAACATAGCCGCGGATCGGTTTCTTGGATGCCGCCCTGGCCTCGATATGCACCGTGTCGCCCGCCACGATGGGCTTGCGAAACTGCCAGGTCAGTTCGCGGAACGCCTCGACGGTGCCGAGCATGAACCCCAACTGCATCGCCAGCCCCGATGCGACCGACAGGCCGAGCAGGCCGTGCGCGATGCGCCCCTTGAACATCGTTTGCTTGGCGTACTCCTCGTCGGTGTGCAGTGGGTTGTAGTCGCCGGACACACCGGCAAACAGGACCACATCGGTCTCGGTGATGGTGCGTCCGGGCGAGGTGATGCTGAACCCCTCGGCGATGTCTTCAAAGAAAAGGCCGTGCTGGGGCGGTTGGGAAGATGACAAATTACGCCTTCTTCTGGAAGAATTGGCTGTAGAGCCATCCGGCTACAGCCCCGCCAAGCAGTGGGCCAATCCAATAGACGAGCGCGTTATCCAGATGGCCGGAAGCGATAGCCGGGCCGATGGCGCGCGCCGGGTTCA
>JACQEC010000378.1 GCA_016200765.1 Chloroflexota bacterium
CAGTCGCTGGTGCGCCTGCTCCAGCGCGGGCGCGAAGCCGGCATCCACATCATTGCCGCGACGCAGAAGCCGAGCAGTCAGGCGATGAGCAGTGTGATGAAGAGCAACTTCCCCACGCGGCTGATCGGCAAAGTGGCAAGCGCCGACGACGCGCGCGTGGCCGCCGGCATTGGCGGCACCGGCGCGGAGAAACTCGGCGGCCACGGCGATTTCCTGCTCGTGGCCGAAGGCCAGACCATCCGCTTTCAGGCGGCGTGGGCGTCGGTGGATGACCTGCGGCAGATGGCGGCCGGGTGCGGCACGGCGCGTCGGAACGGGGCATGAGATGACGCCCGGCCTGTGGTCGCGCGAGGAGATCCGCAATTGCCTGCTGGCGCTCAATCAAGCCAATCGCGATATGGCGCGCCGCATGGCCGCGCAGATGACCGACACGGAGCGCGCACAGATATACCGCGACGGTTACGGCGACGCCTTGCGCGCCGTGGCTGTCGCCTTTGGCGTTGCTATCCCTCACCTGTTGCCAGAACCTCTACCCTCAAACGTGCCCTTACCCCAACACTTGAAAGAGGCGATCTCGGTTGATTCTTACGGCGTGTACGCGCCGATGCTTGCTTCAGGAGCGCACCGATGAACCGATTTATCGTGTTGGGCGTGCTGGGCTTTAGCATCACGCTGGCCGTGCTGATCGGTCAGCGGCTAAGCGATCAGGCGATGGCGGTGGTGGTTGGCTCGGTGATCGGGGTCGCGGCGTCTATGCCGATGTCCGCTGTCGTCCTCTGGCTGACCTTGCGCCAGTCGCAGTTGGCACAGCAGAACACGGTTGCGGCGCGCTCCGACCTCACGCCCCGCGAGGAACAGCCGCGGGTGATCGTCGTACAGCCTCCGGTGGCACCGCCTGCGCTGTACCCTAATTCCATGAACAGTTACCATGCCATGCCATCGCCGGCTTCGCTGGCTTATGGCAGGCCGCCGCGCGAATTCAAGGTCGTCGGCGAGGAGGATTTGATCCATGAAAGTCGGGATGCTCTGGTTTGATAACGACCCCAAGCGGTCGTTGGAAGATAAGGTTGAACGCGCGGCGCAGTACTACCGCGAGAAATACGGCGTCGCGCCCAATCTGTGTTACGCGCACCCGCGCACCGTAGGCGATGAGCCACAGGCGCAGAAGGTGCAAGTGGGATTGACGGGTGCAACTCGTCCTGCGCATCAGGTCACGTTGAAGCAGGCGCGCTCGATCTTACCGAACCACTTCTGGCTGGGGGTGGGGGAGTGAGGCGGGCGACCGTCGTCAGTTTTTGATTTTGGATTTGTGATTTTAGATTGAGTAGGTGCTACGCTGTTTCCCTCTGTCATTGCGAGCAAAGCGAAGCAATCCCCTGCTACAAGCGGAGATTGCTTCGCAAATAACGCTCGCAAAGACCGACGCTCTTCGCTCGTCAGCCGACGCGCTTCTTCGCCAGCGCCTCGGCGCGCTGTGCCTCCGGCGGGCGAACGCCGGCCTTCAGGCTGTGCCAGCGGACGCGGCGCTTGGCCGACCCGTCCACAATCGCCTGCCACAGCCCCCGATGCTTGACCGGCTGGCCGTCCTTCGTGCGCCAGTCTTGCTTGACCCAGCCCTTCACCCATTGCTCCGCGCCCTGCGCCGCGTAGTCCGATGCCGTGTATAGGTGAATGGTGGCTTCCTCCGGTACAGCCACAAGCCCTTTCACCGCCGCCAGCAGGTGTAGGCGGTTACTGGATGTTTTCTCCTCGCGCCCGCTCAACTCCCGAACGGAATCGCCGTGGCGGATCACCGCCGCCCACGCACCCGGCCCGCTGACGCCCTGACACGACGCGGCGGTGAAGACGTGAAACGCGCCCGCTTCCGCCAGCGGCAAGGCCGCGCGCGGGATCATGCTCACGGACAGCCGATCCACTTCCTCGTTCAGCGCACTGCCCGCGTGGCCCTTGACCCAGTGCCACTCGATCAGGTGCGGCTGGGCGGCCCGGTCGAGCGCCTGCCATAAATCTTGGTTAGCCACCGGCTGTTTGACG
>JACQEC010000383.1 GCA_016200765.1 Chloroflexota bacterium
TCCTGCCGCATGATGCGCCCCGCGCGGAGATTGAGCGCCTGTCTCCGCGCGGTTTTATTTTATCGGGCGGCCCGTCGTCGGTCTATGATGCGGGCGCGCCCTCCTTGCCGCCCTATCTGCGCGCGCCGTCCGTGCCGGTGCTCGGCGTCTGCTACGGCATGCAACTGCTGGCGCACGAATTGGGCGGCGTCGTGCGGCCCGCAGGCAGGCGCGAATATGGCCCGGCGACGATCAGCGTCTGCGACGACTCCAACCTGTTCCGCGCCCTGCCGTCCTCGCTCAACGTCTGGATGTCGCACGGCGATTCCATTGAACAACTGCCCGCGGGCTTCACGGCGTTGGCGCAGTCGCCGAATACACCCTTCGCGGCGATGAGCGACCCGGCGCGGCGATTCTATGGCGTGCAGTTCCACCCCGAGGTGACGCACACCGAGCACGGTCTGGATATCCTGCGGCGCTTTGTGCTGGAGGTCTGTCAATGCGCGCCCGACTGGTCGCCGGAGAATATCATTCAGGAGTCGGTCGCACTGGTGCGCGCACTGGTCGGGGATGGGCGGGTGCTGTGCGCGCTGTCGGGCGGCGTGGATTCGGCGGTCACGGCGACGCTGGCGGCTCACGCGGTGGGCGAGCGGCTGACGTGCGTGTTTGTGGATCACGGCCTCCTGCGCGCGGGCGAGGCCGACGAGGCGATGGCGCTGTTCACCAACCACCTCGATCTGAACGTGGTGCGCGTCAACGCCGCGGAGCGGTTTCTGGCGCGGCTGGATGGCGTGGTCGAGCCGGAGCGCAAGCGCAAGATTATCGGCGAGGAGTTTATCCGCGTCTTCGAGGACGAGGCGGCGCGGCGCGGGCCGTTCGCGTTTCTGGCGCAGGGCACGCTCTACCCCGATGTGATTGAGAGCGCCGGGCCGGGCAAGAAAGACGCCGCGCGCATCAAATCACATCACAACGTCGGCGGCTTGCCGGAGCGCATGGACTTCAAACTCGTCGAACCGCTCAAGCGCCTGTTCAAGGACGAAGTGCGCGCCATTGGCCGCGCGCTGGGACTGCCGGAGCGGTGGGTCAACCGCCAGCCGTTCCCGGGGCCCGGGCTGGCCGTGCGTATCATCGGCCCGGTCACGCGCGCCGCGCTGGACACTTTGCGCGCCGCCGACGCGATTGTGCGCGCCGAGGTTGAGGCCGCTGGCGCCGAGCGCGCGCTATGGCAGTATTTCGCCGTGCTGACGCCCGTGCAGACCGTCGGCGTGATGGGCGACCACCGCACCTATGCCAACCTGATTGCTGTGCGCGCCGTGACGAGCGAGGACGGCATGACGGCGCAGTGGGCGGCGCTGCCCCACGACCTGCTGGGCCGCATCAGCGCGCGCATCGTCAACGAAGTGCCGGGCGTCAACCGCGTGGTGTACGACATCACCAGCAAGCCGCCCTCAACGATTGAGTGGGAGTAAGGGCTGAACATTCACCGCCGAGAACGCCAAGAGCGCCGAGAAAACCCTTGAAAACCTCTGTCTGTTTCACCTGACTCCGCGCTCTCGGCGGTGAATACTGAAAATGCAGGTTGCTCATGAGGTGAGGTTAGAACCGATGAGAACGCCGAAGCATCATTCAGGCGATGGATGAAAACCCATGGATGAACTCAAACAACGCATCCTCAAAGACGGCGTCGTGCTGAAAGGCAATATCTTAAAGGTAGATGCCTTTCTGAACCATCAGGTGGATTCGCGCTTGATGAAGCGGGTGGGCGAGGAGTTTGCGCGGCGCTTTGCGCCCCTGCAACCCGACAAAATCTTGACCGCCGAGATCAGCGGCATCGCGCCCGCCCTGCAAGCCGGGGTCGCGCTGGATATTCCCGTCATCTTCGCTCGCAAGGTGCGCCCGGTGACCATGCCGAAGAACGCCTACGAGCGGCACGTGCCGTCGCGCACGAAGGGCGGCGAGACGCTGTTGCTGGTCTCGCCGGAGTACCTGCGGCTCGACGACCGGGTGGTCATTCTGGACGACTTTCTGGCGACCGGCCAGACGCTCAACGCGCTGGCGAATATCGTGGTGGAA